>JBJOJU010000067.1:0-3230 GCA_046046485.1 Chloroflexota bacterium
TTGAGCGACGTGGGCACGGTCTGCTCGCCGGCACTGGTGTCGCGGCTGCTGCCCAGGTCGACCAATGGGCTCAATCCCACCTCGATGCCGTCGAGCAGATTACCGCCGTTGGGCGAGTCGCCGTCGATAGCCTGGAAGCCGAGGTTGAACACCCCGTCCCAGCCGGTCGCTGGCATGGTGTGGGTGCCCGAATACTCTGCCCAACCATTGACCCCCGTCAGCGTCCCGGTGGGGCTGGTCGTCCCCGCAGGGGTGGTGTACGTGGTGGAGCTGAAAGTGAATCCGGTATAGACCGCTGACGTCGCCAACTTATCGGCGCCGCCGGTTGTCTTGCCGTACATGACTGGGCGGCTGTAGGTGTCGGCAGTGACTGCACCGGCAGGCAGCCCACTGGGGATACCAAACCGCATCTGAATGATGTCGGCCCGGCTCGCACTCAGTGTTTTGTGATGGAACTTGAAATCGAATGCTTCGCCGCTTTTCATGCACAGTTTTTGATAGACAAACGACGCTTCGAAGGCATTGAGCTCTGCAAAAACGCTCCCGTGGTATGGGTAATTGGCGCCATTGTAAGCGGTTTGTAGCTCGAGCACCCGCTGGCCGCTGCGCACATAGCCCGGGCAGTTCGTCTCGGTCGCGAGTGAGTGGGCAGTGAACCAACCGCGCATTTTATCTTGGCCGATTGCCGCCCAGTGCGTGCCGTTGAAACCAGAGAAGCACTGGTAATCTGATTGTTCGAATGACGTATTCGCATAGGTGCGACTCGCCGTCGTCCCGTTGCTGGTCGGATTACTCGTCGTGGGGATGACCCGACCTTGGCGCGGTTGTGCGGCAGCGATGGCGATGGCTGCGCTCGAACGGTCGGTCTGCGCACGCGACGGCACCGGGAGAGCGCTGTACAGCAGTGCACCGACGAGGAGGAGTACCATTGCCAGAAAGTGAAAACGTGATGTCGCACGCATAAGAAGTCCTTCTACATGTATCCCCTCTAGTCTAGCGAGTAGTTTGATGAGAAAAATGACGATTGAAGGTACATTGTCTGATAAATCGTAAAAATCCCCCCATTTTTATGCCCGAAATGCGTTTGTTCCACGACGATGCATTCCAATGAACAATTCGTTGATACGCAGATAACGATTCGACACCAAGACAGACACTCGTACCGACCGGCAACGACAACATGCACCCCAGACGGCCTGTCGGGAGCACATGCAGCGTTCTGATGACCCACGGTCGCGTGCGACCGGCACTACGGAGATCTGGCAGTGTGGCGCAGGCTGTTCGGCAACCGTTTACCTTTCGCCAAGAGAAGTCGTTGCAGCACGGGATGCTTTCAGTTTTTTGGGGCAGATACACCATCGCGTTTTCTGCGTCTGCACGGAATTCGGTGTCACAGCGGATGCTCTGTATCACGAGCGCACGGCGACATTGTTTCAACAAAAAAAGCAGGTACCACAGACGGTGTGTCTGGAGTACCTGCAGGGTTGTGTGAGTTGTACGGTCGCGTGCGACCGGCACTACGGATATCGGGGAGTGTGGCGCAGGCTATGCAACAACCTGTTGCCGCGAACCCATAACCGTCAACCCATACCTATTACGGTGTGGGCGTCGCGGTCTTGGTGGGTGTGCGCGAGACATCGACCCCATCGGTCTGCGAGCCGAGCACCACGATCCGGCCGTTGCGCAGACCGAGAATTGTGTTCGAGTAGCCGGCGGCGACCGAGAAGATGTCGGTGTATTCGCTGGGGATAAACGTCTGGTTGAAGTCGTTGCGGCCCCAGGTCGAGACCTTTCCGTCGTTGCGCACGGCCAGCGAAAACTGGGTGCCGGCGCTGACCTGTTTCATGTCGGTCGTGCCCGGCGGAACGGTCGACTGCCCATAGGCGTTGCCACCCCATGCCACGACGGTCCCGTCTTTCTTGAGCGCCAACGAGTGATCGAGGCCTGCGGCGATCTGGGTCACATCCTTGAGCCCGACGGGAATCGCGACTTGGCCGTTGGAATTACTTCCCCAGCCGACCACCAGACCCCCTTTCTTGATGGCCAGGGTGTGATTAGCGCCGCCGGCGATCAGCACCACGCCATTGAGACCCTTCGGCACCTGGGCCTGCTTGTAGCTGTTGTCGCCCCAGGCATATACCGCGCCGGTCTTGGACACTGCCAGACCGTGTGCGACGCCCGCCGCCACCGCGGTGATGTTTTTGTTGACGGTGGTGGGGAACTTGAGCTGCCCGCGCGTGTTGGCGCCCCAGCCATAGACTCTGCCGCCCTTGAGTGCCAGGGCGAAGTTGGTCCCCACTGCGATATCTTCGATGCCACTGCCGCAGCAGGGTGGGATATTCGCCTGGTATTCGCGGTTCATGCCCCAGGTCACCAACGTGTTGTTCTGCAGCAGCCCGAGCACAAACGAGGCCCCGACGGCACCCTTTTTCATGAGAAACGGAATGGGCGTGGGGGTCAGCGTGGGCGTGAAGGTCCGCGTGTTGGTGGGCGTCTTGGTCACGGTCGCCGTGTAGTCGGTGAAAAAGAAGTCGCGCGTGATCGCGGTCGCTGCTGCGTAGATGGTGCCCGTTTTCGTGCCGCCGGGTTGGGTGGCCGTGATGGTGCACTTGCCGATCGACACATAGACCACCCGCTTGCCGCTGACCGTACACACCGCCGGCGTGCTCGACGTATAGACCACATCGAGGCCCGACGAGGTTGTGCCCACGAGGTCGAAATCGCCCTCGTAGGCGAGTTTTTCGCCCGGTGCTGCAAACGTAATCGCCTGCGGGACCGCATTGACGGTGAACGAAGCGCTGACGGGTGCCGCTGCTGCATAGGTCATAGCCCCGACGACGCCACCGGTTTGGGCGGCGGTGAGGGTACAGGTGCCGGGGGCAATCAGGTCGACCGTGCCGCCGCTGGTGACCGTGCAGACGCTGGGCGTGCTGCTGGTGTAGCTGACCGCCAGGGTCGACGAAGCGGTGGCCGTCAGCGCGAAGTTGGCAGCGGTATACACCTTGTCGGCTGGTGCCGCAAACGTAATCGTCTGCTTCGCTTTGATCTTGAACGTGCGGGTGACGTCGGGTGCCGCGGTATAGACGACCCCGCCGACGGTGCCACCGCTAGCCGACGCGGTGATGGTGCAGTCGCCCGGGCCGACGGGGGTCACCGTGCCACTGCTGGTCACGGTGCAGACGCTGGGGGTCGTACTCACATAGGTCACCGGCAAGCCGACGTTCGAGGAT
>JBJOJU010000091.1:0-4078 GCA_046046485.1 Chloroflexota bacterium
AGCGAAGCCAGCGCCGGTGACCGGCGCTGCAGAAAGAAAACCATGCGTACACCAGTTGACCACTACATTTTGCACGCGTTGCCCGGCTTCGACGCGATAGTCGCCGACGAGCTGAAACGCCTCCCTGCCAAAGCGGTCATCCAAGAACAACTGGTGCACGCAGGTCGCAACGGGATGCTCGTGATCTCGTACCAAGGCGAGGTCGAAGACCTGCTGGCGTTACGGACCGTCGACGACGTCTTCATCCTCGTGGGCCAATACGTCGACCTGCCGCCTAAATACTCAGCCCTCAAACTGGTCCGTGACCGGTTAGCCGCCAACCCGAGCATCACCGCCGCGACAGCCAAGATTCGGGCACTCTACCCGAAACGTGGCGGCGAGGGCAAAGTCCGCTTCCGCGTCATCGCGCGTCAACAAGGTATCATGCCCTACCGCCGTGTCGATCTGCAGGAAGCCGTCGAAAAGGGAATCAATCAGCGCAGCGATTTCCGCTGGAGTGCCGCCGAGACGGGGCTCGAGTTTTGGATCACCCAAGCCGAAGAGACGGCCCTGATCGGGTTACGGGTCAGCGACGAGACCATGCGGCACCGCACCTACAAAATCAACCACATCGAGGCCTCGCTGCGCCCGACGGCAGCAGCAGCCATGGTGCTGCTGACCAAACCCAAACCAACCGATGTGTTCCTCGACCCGATGTGTGGCGCAGGTACCACACTCATTGAGCGGGCGCTCGCCGGGCGGTATGTCCAGCTGTTGGGGGGCGACATCAGCCCCGAGGCCGTCGCGACAGCGCAGGCCAATGTCGGGTCGAAGTACAAACCAATCGAAATCCAGGAGTGGGATGCGCGAAACCTCCCCCTCGATGCCGACTCGGTCACCGCGGTGACCTGCAATCTGCCCTTCGGCGTGCAGATCAGCACGCCTGAAGAGAACCGCCGGCTGTACCCGGCTGTCGTCAAAGAGCTCAAACGGGTGATGGCGATCGGTGCCCGTGCTGCCCTGCTCAGTAGCGACATGCGGGCGATTACCCGCGCGCTCGAGCGCACCAGCGGGATGTACGTCGACGTCCAGCACACCGTCATCATCCTGGGTCGCCGCGCCCACATCGTCGTCATCCAGAAGCGCTGACAAACGTCTCTCACACGACAACCACCGCCCGCCATATTGCATGGCGGGCGGTGGTTTTTTCTGTATCCGTCATCCGCAGCCTAGGTGACGGCCTTACGGGCTGCCGGGTACTTCTGGTGGGTACCTGCGGCGACCGTCGTGCGGATGCGGTCGACCCCGTCCCACACTTCGGCAAACGACGTCGTCAGCGGGCTCAGGCCGAGGCGCAGGTTGTCGGGTTCGCGGAAGTCGGGAATGACGTTCGCTTCGGCGATGAGTGCCTGGTTGATCTGATACCCCTGCGGGTGACGGATGCTGACGTGTGACCCGCGGATCGCTGCGTCACGCGGTGACCCCAGGGAGAAGCCCAACCCCGCCAGGTGTGCGTCGTAGAGCGCGATGAAATATTCGGTCAGAGCGATCGATTTGGTGCGGATCGCCGACATGCCCACCGCGGTCAACATATCGAGCGATGCTTCGACCGCCGAGAGCGCCAACATCGGCGGGGTGCCCGCCAGAAAGCGCTGGATCCCCGCAGCGGGGGTATACCCGAGGTCGAACGCAAAGGGGGTCTGCTGCCCGAACCAGCCCCAGATAGGCGACACGACCGTGTCGTGGAGCCGGCGATTCACGTAGATGAATGCGGGAGCACCCGGGCCACCGTTGAGAAACTTGTAGCTGCAGCCGATGGCGAAATCGACGTCCCAGGCATCGAGCTGCATGGGTACTGCACCGGCCGAGTGACTCAAATCCCAGATGACCAGCGCACCATGGGCGTGCGCGAGCGCAGTGATGCGCTGCATGTCGTAGATGAAGCCGCTCTTGAAGGTAACGTGCGACAGCAAGATGAACGCGACAGTGTCGTCCATTGCTGCCGCCACGTCGTCGTACGAAACGGTCAATTCGCTGTCGTGCGACTGGAGCAGCTCGAGGGTATGCACAGACCCGTGCTGGGTGATTGCGCCTTGGATGATGTAGAGATCCGACGGGAAGTTCAACGCGTCGCTGATGACCTTCGTCCGGCCCGGGCGAGCGGCGAGTGCGGCCATGACCGCTTTGTAGAGGTTGACCGACGTCGAATCACAGGCGACGATCTGCCCGGCGCTGGCGCCCAACAGGGTGCCGATTTTGTCACCGACGCGCTGCGGTGCCTCGTACCAGCCGGTCCCCCACCCGCGGATGAGTTGGTCGCCCCATTCGCCCTTGACGACCGCATCCAGATGCGCAATAGTGCGTTTGGGCAACCGACCGAGTGAGTTGCCGTCGAAGTAGACCAACCCTGGGTCGCTGATGACGAATTCGTCTCGGTGTGCTGCCAGCGGATCACGGGAGTCTGCCTGTACGGCAGCGCCACGCCCAGCCCCGACCGCAATGGGTTCATACTGCATCGTATGCCTCCTCGAGCATGGCGACGGTCTCGTTCCAGCCGACACACGCGTCGGTGACCGAAACCCCGTATTTGAGTGCAGCCAGGTCGCTGCCCATCGACTGTTTCCCCTCTGAGAGGTTCGACTCGACCATCATCCCGATCATCTGCTGCACGCCGGCTTTGCGCATCTCGAGCCCTGCCCGCCACACGGCGCGCTGCTTGGTATAGTCAGAACCCGAATTGGCGTGTGAACAGTCGATCATGACCGCCGGCGCCAGCTTGGAGGCCGCCATGACGTCGAGGGTCTTTTTGACACTCGCAGCGTCGTAGTTGGGGCCGAGCCGGCTGCCGCGCAGGATGACGAATCCGTCTGGGTTGCCCAGCGTCTTGACAACGGCTGCCTCGCCGTCTTGGGTCAACCCCAAGAAGCTGTGCGGCGCTGCCGCAGAAATGCAGGCGTGCACCGCCACGTCGACACTGCCGTCGGTGCCGTTCTTGAAGCCCACCGGCATCGACAACCCACTCGCCAACGCGCGGTGCATCTGCGACTCGGTGGTGCGTGCGCCGATGGCTGCGAGCACGACCAGGTCTGAGGTGTACTGGGCGCTGATCGGATCGAGCATCTCGGTGGCCGTGGGCAGGCCCATGGCGGTGACTTCCCCCAGAATGTCGCGGGCGATTTCGAGCCCGGCCGCCATGTCGAACGACCCATCGAGGTGCGGGTCATTGATGAGGCCGCGCCAGCCGACAGTCGTGCGCGGTTTTTCGAGGTAGACGCGCATGACGACGACGAGCCGATCTCGCATCCGAGCCGATATTTCGGCGAGCTTCGTGGCGTATTCGCGTGCCGCTGCGATGTCGTGGATCGAACACGGCCCGACGACGACCAGCATGCGCGGATCTTCGCCGTTGACGATGCGCCGTATCGCCTGTCGCGACTCGTAGACGGTGGTCATCATGCTGGGGCTCAGGGCGTATTTGGCTTTGAGCAGCCGGGGTGATTGCATGGCGTTCATTTCACGGACGCGGACGTCATCGACGAGACTCATGATACGACTCCCTCATGGGTAGCCGCCGGGTTTTGCGGCATACGGATGCGGTATACAAGCAACGCAGACAAGAGCACGAGCGCCCCGCCTGCACCGAAAATGTATGTGTAATCGACGTGGGCTGCCACCAACAACGGCGTCACCAACGGAATCGCGATGCCGCGGACCCCACCGATGACATGCAGTGCCGAGAAATAGATCTCGAGTTTGGTACGATCGGCCAGTGCAATCGCCGTATTGGTGAACGCAATGTCGAATCCACCCAACACCAACCCCTGGCAGATATACGCCGGTACCAACCACCAGAACGACGTGGCGATCATGAACGAATACGGCAGCGTCGCAGCACACAGAATGCTCAACAGCAACAAAAAGCGTGGCCCACGTTTGTCGAGCAGACCACCCCAGACAAAGTTGCCCAGCAGCCAGGTGATCGACTGCAGCGTGCCCAGGTAGCCGACTTCGGTGTAGGTGAGTTTGAGTTTGGCCACCTGGACATCGGCGTACAACGGTGCACCGATGAGCGTGCCGCAGCCGAAAATCGTGTTCATCA
>JBJOJU010000105.1:0-3649 GCA_046046485.1 Chloroflexota bacterium
CCGAGCGCGAGGTCTACGTGATGGTGGGCGACGGCAGCTGGCTATGATGTCGACCGAGCTGGTCACCGCGATCCAAGAAGATCAGAAGCTCATCGTGGTCTTGATGGACAACGACGGCTACAAGAGCATCGGCAGCCTGAGTCGCTCGCTCGGCCAAGCCGGGTTCGGCACCCGCTACGCCTACAGCCAAGACGACCGGGTGACCTCCGACACCGACGGCAACGACGTCGTGCGCATCCCCGTCGACCTGGCAGCCAATGCCCGCAGCTTGGGCGCGACGGTCATCGAATGCAGCGGCTATGCCGAGTTCGTGGCGGGGATTGCCCGGGCCCGGGCCAACCCGACGACAACAGTGGTCTATGTGCGCAACGACCGCTACCACGGGGTACCGGGGTACGACAGCTGGTGGGATGTCCCGCCGGCAGAAGTCAGCACCAGTGCCGATGTGCAAGCCAAGCGCACCGAATGGGCCCAAAAACGCGCAGACGAACGCGACTACTTAGGATAACCAACTATGTCACACCACCTCAGAATCGCCCTCCTCGGTGCTGGTCGCATCGGCCAAGTCCATGCCCGCACCATCGTCCAGCGCGTCAACGGCGCGTCGTTGGTCGCCGTGGCAGACCCGATGCCAGGGGTCGCCGCAGCCCTGGCAGAACGCTATGGCATCGCAACGCACAGCACAGACTGTCTGGCCCTCTTGGCAGCCCCCGGTATCGACGCGGTGATGATCTGTACCCCCACCGACACCCACGCCGCCTACATCAAGGCAGCCGCAGCAGCCGGCAAGCATATTTTTTGTGAAAAACCGATCGCGCTGGACCTCGCCGAGACCGATGCCGCCATCGCGGCGGTCGAAGCAGCCGGGGTCACCCTCCAGATCGGCTTCAATCGCCGCTTCGACCCCAACTTCGCCCGGGTCCGGCGTGCGGTCGCCGAGGGCGCGATCGGCACGCCCAAGATTTTGCACATCATCAGCCGCGACCCGGCGCCGCCGCCGGTGAGTTATATCAAGGTCTCGGGGGGGATTTTCTTGGATATGACGATCCACGACTGGGACATCGCCCGCTATCTGGTAGGCAGTGACCTCGAGGAGGTCTATGTCCAAGGAGCGGTCACCGTCGACCCGGCCATCGGCGACGCCGGCGACATCGACACCCACGTCACGGTCATCCGCTTCGAAAACGGGGTCATCGGGACCATCGACAACTGCCGGCAGGCGGTGTATGGCTACGACCAGCGGGCCGAGGTCTTCGGGAGTCTGGGCAGCATCGAAGCCAGCAACAACTACCCCAACAACGCCGTCTTGAGTACCGCCGACCGCGTGAGCCGTGATCTGCCCCTCAACTTCTTCATGGAGCGCTACGCCGAGGCCTACGCAGCCGAAATCGAATCATTTGTGGAAGCGATCACGGCTGGGGTACCCGCCGCGGTGGGCGGTGCCGATGCCCGCAAAGCCCTGATCGCCGGGTTGGCAGCCTGGCGGAGCTACTACGAGCGCCGACCGGTGCGCCTGGCGGAATTCGTATGAGCGCCAGCACCCCCATCCGTGTGGCATTTTTAGGCGCAGGCCGCATCGGCATGATGCACCTGGCCAATCTCGCAACAATCCCTGGCGTGACTGTGGTCGAAGTCGCCGATGCGGCGCTCGCTGCTGCCCAGCGCGGTGCCGCCCTCGTCGGTGCCCCCCGGGCCAGCGCAGACCCGCTGGCGGCGATCCGCGCAGCCGATGTCGACGTCGTCTGCATCGCGACTCCCACCGGCACGCACCCGGAGCTCATCGAGGCTGCGATTCGTGCCGGCAAACCAGTCTGGTGCGAAAAACCCGTCGCGCTGACCCTGGCAGACGCTGCCCGGCTGCGTGATCTGGCGGCCGAACACCACGTCCCCGTCATGATCGGCTACATGCGACGGTTCGACGCGCGCTATGCCGAGGTCAAGCAGCGCATCGACGCTGGTGAGCTCGGTCCGATCGAACGCTTCCGTTCGGTCAGCATCGACGCCTCCCCGCCGGCGTTGTCGTTCATCAAGACCAGCGGCGGCATCTGTCTCGACATGCTCATCCACGACTTCGACCTGGCGTTGCACCTGGTCGGCCCGGTCGTCTCGGTACACACTTGGGGCTCGGTGTTGGTCGACCCCGGCTTCCACGACGCCGGCGACGTCGACACGGTGATGGTGTTGCTCAAATTCGCCAACGGTGCCCTGGGGGTCATCGAGGGCGGGCGGCGGACGGCCTGGGGCTACGACATCCGCACCGAGATCTCGGGCGCACAGGCACGGGCGTTTGTCGCCGCCCCAGGCGCAATGCCCAGCAACGGCGACGGCGCACCAGCGGCGCCCCCCGATGCGTCATTCGCAAACCGATTCGTCGACGCATATGCCGCTGAGCTCGTCTACTTCTTCGACTGCATCCGCCAAAACATCACCCCACAGCCGGAGATCGCCGCGGCCATGGGGAGTCTCCGGTTGTCTCTGGCGGCGACCGAAAGCCTGCAGCGCGGGCACCCGGTCGCCATCGACGTGGACATACAGTAATCAGCTGTCCCATTCAGCGATTGCGAGCCCGGTGTGGGCGCGCAATCGCTCGGTGTACGGGGCAAATCCGGCCCGTAGGTAGGCACGCAGTTCGTCGTCGATCGACACGGCGTTCTGTTCGCCACTGGCGTTGATGATTTCGCCGCGGGTGGGTGATTCGTAGCTCCGATCGACCCCCAAGAAGTCATAGAGACTGCGGGTCGCCTCCGACCCCGCAACCATCTGTTCGTAGATCATCACGTGGATGTGCTCCGCGGGGAAGTAACGCTCGTAGAGTTCGAGGTACTCGATATACCGGCCACGGCGAAGGTACGCGTAGGGCGACACCGAAAAACGCCTGTGGTCGTAGTTTTCGACGCGTTCTGCCTCGTGGTAGAACGCATCGCGGATCGACACCGTCTCGACCCCGTGCAGCGCGCTGAATTGATAGTTCGAGATGGCGCGTTCGATCGGGTCGCGCAGCACAAAGATGATTTTCGCGGTGGGTATCATGGTCGCGATCGCGCGTGCAGCTGCTTCGACCTCGATGTAGCTGGTGCTTTTTTCCCCGAGATGCGTCGCACCTGGCTTGTGGCCGAAGTAGGTCTGCCGGTAGCGCGCATAGCCGTGTGCGACACGCGCGGGATCGAGGAAGAACTTCGGCTCGGGCCGCACCGGCAGTGCCATTTCGATGTCGGGGTGACCGGCACAGAGGTGGTACGCGTAGGTCGTCCCCGAACGTTGGGCACCGGCGATGAAAAAATGCTGCTCGCTCATTCGACGATCTCTTTGATGTAGTACGTTTCCCGCGAGTTCAGCTGCTGGAGCACACGAATGACGTATTCGCCCAACATCCCCAACATGAGGATGATGAGCCCGTTCAGCACTGCCAACATCACGATGATCCCGGTCCAGCCTTCGATGACGATGTTGTTCATGAGCTTCCGCAGCACCACGACCACACCGATGAGGAAACTGACGATCGAAATGGCGAACCCGGCGACCGTCACCAGCCGTAGCGGCCAGATCGAATAATTGAACAAAATCCGCAGCACCAAGCTGAGGATCTTCACCAGATTGTAGTTGCTCTTGCCTTCGGCGCGGTCGAGATGCTGCACCGATGCATTCCCGA
>JBJOJU010000178.1:0-6975 GCA_046046485.1 Chloroflexota bacterium
TGATGCGATCGAGGCGGTACGACGCGACGGTGATTGCCAGGACGAAAAAGAGCGCGCCGACACCCACAGAAATGAGCATATGCCAGATACTCGCACCCGCCACGAAGTAGACTAGCGCAGCGACGGCGACGATGACGGTGGTCGACCCGAGGTCACGACCGACCATGATGAGCCCGGCGAAGACGCCGAGCACTGCCGCAAAGGGCAACATACCGGTGAGCAGCGAGGCCACTTTGCCGGCTCGGCGCGACAACCAGCTGGCGAGGTAGACGATGAGGGCGAGTTTGACGAATTCGGAGGGCTGGAAGCTGAAAAAGCCCAACCGGATCCAACTGCGTGATTCGTTGACTTTGGTGATGGAATCGGGCAACACGAACCCCGTCAACACCATCAGGACGAAGCCGACGACCAGCAGGTGGATGGAGTAGGTACGCCAGGTGCGGTAGTCGATACGCTGGGCAACGATGAGCCCAACCGTACCCACGCAGGCAGCGAAAAGTTGGCGGATGAGATAGTGATAGCCGTCGTCGTAGTAGACAAACCCCTCGACGAACGACGCGCTGTAGACCATCACCAGCCCGAACGGTACCAGGATTGCGATGCAGAGCAGCAACTGGTAGTCGGGTTTGTGTTTGGTTGTATCGACGGTGGTCGATGGGCGCGTAGGCCGGCTGCTCATGGCGACGGTTACCCTTCGAACGCCGGTGTCACCACCGACACGACGACGAATAGGACCACGACGAGGGCGATGACGCCGTTCCACCCCCAGGCGAGGTGACGCCGGCTGCGCTGCGCCCCGAATTCGGTCAGGGACAGGGTGAGCCGCGGCAGCAGCAAGTACCCAGTGATGAGGCCCCCGACCAGCCCACCGATGTGGGCCATATTGTCGATATTGGGCATGCTATAGCCAAAAAAGATGTTGATGAGGGCCATGAAGGCGATGTTGGCGAGGATTTGTTTGGCTTGGTCGCCGTAGGCAGCACGGTTGAGCCAGACGAACATCCCCTGTGCGCCGATAAGCGCGAAAATAGCCCCCGAGGCACCGACCGACGGCGCAGCGGTGAAGTAATACGAGGCGACGCCACCGACGAAGCCACCGACGAAGTAGATCCCGAGGAAGCGTTTCTGGTCGCTGAGCTCTTCGACCGAGGTCCCGATCTGGACGATGGCGTAGGTGTTGAACAAGAGGTGGATGAGGTTCCCATGCAGGAACATCATCGTGACGAAGCGGTAATATTGGTCGGCCGCGGCGATGGCGATGTTGTCTTTGGCGCCGTAGATGACCAACAAATCCGAAATCAGGACCGATTTGTAGACGACGCCCAGCTGATCGAGCAGGTAGGGCACGATGAAGACCACCGCGTTGATGAGCACGATGATGCGGACGGTGGGCGACATCTCGGCGAAGAGCCGTTGCAGCGGCGCGGCGATTCCTCGGTTGGCCATTAGGCTTCCTCGTGTTGGAGTAGCGAGACGATGCGTCGGAATTCGTCCCCGCGGTGGAATTCGTTGTTGAACATGCCGAAACTGGCGCAGCCGGGCGAGAGGGCAATCGTGGCCGGGGTCAGCGGGTGGGCGTGGGCGGCACGGATGGCGGCTTCGAACTCGGTGTAGGTGCCGATGATGCGCGCGGCGGCGCCGTGGCGCTGGAGGGCGTCGGTGAGCGCGGGTGTGCCCGTGCCGGCGAGCAGGACGATGGCGGCGGCGTACTGGGCCGCCACGGAGGCGAGCTGCTCGTACGAGAGTTTTTTGTCGGCGCCGCCGGCGATCCAGACGATGGGCTGGGGCAGCGAGCAGAGCGCGGCGATGGCGGCATCGGGCATGGTCGCAGCAGTGTCGTTGACGAAGGCGTGCCCGCCGAAGGTCGCGAGGTGTTCGAGGCGGTGTTCGACGCCGGTGAAGGTCTGCAGTGCAGGGGCGATTGCGGCGACGGGCACGCCGGCACGCAGCGCCAATGCCACAGCGGTGGCGACGTTGGCACGGTTGTGCAACCCGGGCAGTCGCACATCGTCACCCGACGCGACGCGAAGCGTTTTCGCCTGCTGCTGCGTGTACAACACGTCGTCGTGCCACCAGACCGAGCCCTCGGTGACGCTGGCGAGCGCCTCGGTCGACGACCAGATGACCAGGCCGGGCATCTCGGCGGCGAGCGCTACCAGGGCAGGGTCGAGGGCATTGAGGACGATGCAGTCGGTCGGGCGTTGGTGGCGCCCGATAGCGGCTTTGGCGGCGATATAGGCTGCCATCGTGCCGTAGCGATCGAGGTGATCGGGGTGGATATTGGTGATGGCGGCGATGGGCGGGCTGATGTGGGCTGCGTCGAGCCCTTCGAGGACGAACGACGACAACTCGAGCACGACCGGGGTGTCGGCACTGATGTGCGGGAGCTGGGCGAGTGCCGAGATACGCATATTGCCGGCCAGGACGGTGCGCGGCTCCCACTGGCGGATGAGGTGCGCCGTGAGGGTGGCGGTGGTCGTCTTGCCCTTGGCACCGGTCACCCCGATGACAGGGGCGGGGCAGGCACGGAAAAAGAGCGTCATCTCCATTTCGATCTGGGCACCGGCTGCCCGCGCCATGGCGACGTAGGGCGACGTGGCCGGCACGGCAGGGTTTTGGACCAGGATGTCGCACTGTTCGAAATCGCTGGCGCGGTGCTCGCCCAGGACATAGGTGATGGGCAGATCGGCCAGTGCCGCGATCGAGGGCTTGAGAATCTCGGCGCTGCGCAGATCGGTGACAGTGACGTGGGCGCCGTTTTCGGCACAATAGCGGGCCACACCCAGGCCACCCCCATGCACCCCGAGCCCCATCACGACGATTTTTTTGCCTGCTAATTGCATCTGCGTCCCCTATGGCTCACGGGTCTGGCTGATGGGGGTCGGTGTGACGCTACGCTGCGCGGTTTCGGCTTCTTGGTGGAAGGTCAGCGCCAACGAGACACCGATGAACGCCGCCACCATGGTGATCATGACGAAGCGCTGGGTAATCTGGGTTTCGCTCCAACCGCTGTGCTCGAAGTGGTGGTGGAGCGGCGCCATCTTGAAGAGCTTTTTGGGCTCGGTGGTGCGCCAGCGCGTGTATTTGTAGTAGTACTTTTGCAGGAGCGACGAGACCGCCTCGACGACGAAGACGACGCCGATGACCGGCAACAACAGCCACTGCTGTGACTGCAGCGCGATGACGGCCAGGACAGCACCCAGGGCGAGTGAGCCGAGATCGCCCATGAAGACCTGGGCGGGGTGGGCGTTGTACCAGAGGAAGGCCACGCAGGCGCCCACCAGGGTGAAGCTGAGGGTCATCAGGTTGGTGAAATCGCCGCTGAGGAAGGTGATGACGCCGTAGGCGCCGAAGGTGATCGCGAGATTCCAGCCAGCCAGCCCGTCGAGGCCGTCGGTGATGTTCACGGCGTTGCTGGTGCCCACGATGATGAACACGGCCAGCGGGATGAACCAGTAGCCGATGTCGTAGGTGCCCACGAACGGGATGCGCACCAAGCCGGAGTTGGCCAGCCCGATGGGTTGCGGCAGATAGAGGAGCAGGCTGATGGTGAGGGCCATCACGAGTTGGATGAGGAATTTATTGCGCTCGCTGAAGCCGTATTGGCTCTTTTTCGAGGATTCGAGTGAGAGGTAGTCGTCGACGGCGCCGAGGATGCCAAAGAGCACCAGGGTGGCGATGGGCAGGAGCATCGACCAGCGGTCGACCAGGTTGAAGGCGATGGTCAAGACGATGACCGGGGCGATGATCATCAAGCCGCCCATGGTGAGCGTCCCGGTTTTCACGAAATGGCTGGAGGGCCCATCGAGGCGCACGCGTTTGCCGACGCGGTAGTGATTGAGGACTTTGAGCCAGAAATAGCCGAAGACCAGCGTCACGACGAATGCACCGGCTGCCAGCAGCAGAGCCCGGGACATATCGCGGACGAGTAAGCTGCGCAACGCTTCTTGCATGGGGCTCTCCTCAGCTGGTACGACGAATGACTATGCCCCGAGTGCCAAGGCGACGCCGACGAGTGCCCCAGCCAGTGTAATGATGACGGCGCGCTGGGTGAGCTGCGGCTCGCTCCAACCGGTGATACGCAGGTGGTGGTGGAGTGGCGCCATACGAAAAATCCGCACGCCCTCCCCCGTCCGCACCCGTGTGTAACGGAAGTAGGCGGTCTGGAGAAACGACGAGAATCCTTCGATCACGAAGACAACGCCGATAATGGGCAGCAGTAACCACTGCTGCGACTGGAGCGCGACCATGGCCAAGACCGCCCCCAGTGCCATCGACCCGAGATCGCCCATGATGACGGGGGCCGGGTGGGCGTTGTACCAGAGGTAACCGGCGAGGGCACCGACCAGCGTGAAGCAGAGGGTCATGAGGTTGGTGAATTCGCCGTTGAGGAAGGCGATGACACCGTAGGCGGCGAATGAGACCATCAGGGTCCAGCCCGATAAGCCGTCAACACCGTCGGCGATGTTGACCGAATTGACGGTGACCCAGATCACGACCGAGGCAATGGGGATGACCGCCACGCCCAGATCGGAGATGCCAAAGAACGGCACGTAGACCAACCCCGAATGCCCCAACCCCAGCGGCGCGGGCAGGTACAAGACGACACTAGCACCCACCGAAAACAGGAGCTGGATGACGCCTTTCACGCGCTCGGTCAACCCGTAGTGTTTACTTTGGACGACGGCGAGCGAGTAGTAGTCGTCGACGGCGCCTAAAACGGCGAATGCGACCATCACGCTCAGGGGGAGCAACATCGACCAGCGGTCGACGAGGTTGAAGACGATGGTCAGCACGACCACGGGCACGACGAACATGACGCCGCCCATGGTGAATTGGCCGTAGGCGACAATGGTGTCGCTGCCTTCGTTGCGCACGCGCTTGCGGATATTGTTTGCGCGCAGCAGCGCGATCCACGAGCGCCCACTCACCAAGACCACGAGGGCGGCGACGGCGGCCAACAGCAAGGCCCAGGCCATGTCTTGGACGAGCAACGAGCGCAGCATATCGGTCATCGTGGTGCCTCGGTAGTGGCACGGAGTGCGGCGACGATGGCTTCCATCCCCATGGCACGCGAGCCTTTGATGAGCACACAATCCCCTGGTTGGAGGAGCGCGCGGACGAGCGGGATGGCGGCCTCGGTCGTCTCGGCGGTGTGGACCTGCGTCATCCCGTCGGCTATCGCGGCGTCGGCGATCCAGCGCCCACGCGCCCCCACGGCGACGAGCACATCGGCACAGTGGACCGCTTGGCTCCCCAGGGCGCGGTGTGCGTCGTGTTCGATGTGCCCGAGCTCGCGCATGTCGCCGAGCACCGCCACGCGGCGGCGATCGACGGTCTGTAGCAGCTCGAGGGCGGCTTTCACCGACGTGGGTGCGGCGTTGTATGAATCATCGATGATCTGCGTGTCGGCGACGCCGTCGTAGATGACAAACCGCAGAGCGGTCAGCTGGCTGGCGATGGTCTCTGCGACGGCTGCCCACGGGACACCGGCGACCGTCGCGACGGCGATCGCGGCCAAGAGATTGCGCACCTGGTGCATCCCCGGGACGGGGACGTGCAGGTGGGTGTCGATGCCCGGTGCGACGAGGCGGATATCGGTCCCATGCAGGCCGCGGGCGACGACGTCGCAGGCACGCACATCGGCGGTGGCGGCGGTGCCGTAGGTGAGGACACGGGCCTGCGCGCGGCTCGCAAAGGCAGCCACGATGGGGTCGTCCGCGTTGAGGATGACCACGCCGTCGGCCGGGATGGCTGCGACGAGCTCGGCTTTGGCATCGGCGATGGCTGCGATGCTGCCCATCCGCTCGAGGTGCGACGGGCCGACGGTGGTCACCACGGCGATGTTGGGTTGTGCGATCGACGCGAGCAGGGCGATTTCGCCGGCGGCGTACATGCCCATCTCGAAGACCGCCGCCCGATGCGCCGCCGTCAGGTCGAGCGCGACGAGGGGCAGGGTCGATTCGCTGTTGTAGCTCCGGGGCGTCTTGAGTGTGGGGAGTGCCGCTGCCAACAACGCACCGACCATTTCTTTGGTCGAGGTTTTGCCCACCGAGCCGGTGATACCCACGACGAACGGCGGGTGGAAGCGGCTACGGTGCCACGTCGCCCACTGCTGCAGGGCGGCGAGGGGGTCGGGAACTGCGATGAGCAACACACCCTGCCACGCCGCCGGCGCAGGTGCACCGACCGTGACGATCTGCCAGTCATGAGCGGCGGCGAGGGTGGCAGCTTTGTCGGCGGCTACCAAGGCTGCGACGGCACCGTTTTCACCGGCTGCGGCGACATAATCGTGCCCGTCGACCGTCATCCCCGCCAGGGCGACATAGAGTGCGCCGGGTTCGACCAAGCGCGAGTCGATGGTGACCTGCCGGATGACCGGGGTCGCGGCGGGGCTGGGTGGGTAAGCGGCGCGGGAGGTGCCCGTCTGGATGCCCGTCAGCACCTCAGCGAGGGTATGCGTGTTAGCCGCCATAGACCACCCCCGCGCGCTGGCCGTCGCCGACGAGATTCTGATTGGGTGCGATGCGGTCGTAGCGCATCAACTCGGCCAATATGCGGCGATAGACCGGCAAGGCCGTCGTGATGCCATAGATGTCGTCGAGTGGGCGATCGATTTTGACCAACACGGCGTAGTGCGGCGCTTCGAGGGGCGCCATACCCACCACCGACCCGATGGTGTAGCCGGTATAGCCGCCGTAGCCGTCGGGGATCGACGACGTCCCGGTCTTGGCACCGACCCGGAAGCCCGGCACCAGCCACAGGTCGTCAGGCTGGCTCGCGTTGACGTAGTGATTGGCCGAGCGCATCAGCATGCCCCGCACCTTGATGGCGACCGGTGCGCTGATGGGTTGGCTCTGCATGACCGGTTCGGTTTCGACGCAGGTGCCGTCGCGATTGCAACGCTTCTGGACGATGTAGGGCTTCATCATGACCCCGTTATTGGCCACGGCAGCTGCCATCCGCACGATCTGC
>JBJOJU010000122.1:0-2568 GCA_046046485.1 Chloroflexota bacterium
CGGCATGCGCCCGTCGGATGTGAAAACCACCGGGATCACGGGCATCAGTGCCGCCGATGTCGCAGCTGCCCAGGCGGCCGGCGAGCGCTGGAAGTTGATCGCCGAGGTGTCGCGCACCCCCGCTGGTGTGACCGCGTCGGTGCAGCCCATGCGGTTGCCGGTGACACACCCGTTGGCGGGTGTGTCGGGTGGCACGAATGCATTGACGTACACGACCGACTTCGTCAACGACGTGACGATTATTGGTCCTGGGGCGGGTGCTCTGTCGACGGGCTTTGCGGTGGTGGGGGATTTGCTGGCGATGCACCGCGGCGAGCGCGAACGCGCCAATACATAAACGCCGTGGCGGCGATGGCAATCCCCGGGATGACTGGCCAGGCGATGACCCAGTGGAAGCGTGCTCCCAGGGTATAAAACAACCCGCTGGTTATGAGCAGGCTGAACATAAACATGGTGGCGAGCAATTCGCCGTCGCGTGGTGGTTGTGTCATGGTGTGCTCCGTCCGTACGGTGCTGTCTGCACCGTACGGCGTGTATTATACCGAGTCTGGCTGCGTACATCGTGAGGCCTGCGTGGAGCTGCACCCGACCCCGTTCGAAACCGAGATGATCCGCGACGCCCAGCATTTCGTCGGGCGGTGGCACGACGTGCAACAGCTCGTGCAGGCAGTCGACCAGCGGCGCGCCGTGGTCGTGTGTGGACCGCCCCGGAGCGGACGATCGTCACTGCTCTTTCACATTGTGACGGCGGCTGCGGTGTTGTTCGAGCACGACGAGCAGCCGGCGTTCTATCTCGATCTGACTGCCTTCCCCGACGTCGCCAGCGCTGCGCAGACCATCGTCACTGCATTGGCTCCAGCAGGGACACCGTGGGAGCATGCGCTGCTCCGTGCTCCGATTGCGCCGCTGATTGCACTCGATGGCATCGACGCACCGCACCTGGGTGGCGAGGGCTCGACCTGGCTCGCAGCGCTGGCAGGCGACGTCGTAGCGGGGCGCCTCAGAGTGATTGCCAGCGCCGATGCCGATTACCACTCACCGACCGGGGTGACGCGGGTGGTGTTGCGCGGCGTGGGGGCGAGCTTTGTGCGGGAATACCTTGCAGTGATGCTGCCGGACGGCCCGCTGCCCAGTCGGGCCGATCAACAGTTTGTCGCGACGGTCGCCCGTGGGCATCTGGGGACGGTGGTGACGGTGCTCGTCTTGTGGTATCAGTCGCTGCACGACCGCGATTTCGATTGGCAGACGCGTGCGATGGGTCTCCAGCCCATGCTTGCTGTGCCGGCACCCACCGATGCATCCGGCGCTCTGCAGCACGAGGCGGCGGCAGACAGTCGCGGCACGGCAGCGCCGATCGCAGCCCATGCTTCACTTCCTGCGGTAGAGTCGAGTCGTCGACTGGTCCAGCAGGTGCCGGGCTGGGTCGTCGTCGTGTGTCTCGTGGTGGCGATCGTGCTGCTCTGGTGGGGGCGCTGATGCGTATTCTGTGGCTCGATGCCTTCCATGCGGGGTCGCACCGGTCGGTGGCCGCTGGTTACGCGGCCCACAGCCGGCACGCCGTGACGGTGCTGGGGATGGATGCGAAAGGTGGCTGGCGCTGGCGGATGCGCGGTGGTGCGGTCAGCTTCGCTGAACAGATCCATACACGCTGGGGCGACACCCCGCTCGATACGTTGTTTGATGTGCTGGTGGTGACCGACATGCTCGATGTCGCGACGCTGCTGGGCTTTCTGCGGCGGGTCATCGGGTCTGTACGGGTGGTCGTCTACATGCACGAAAACCAGCTCGTCTACCCGTTGCCCCCCGGGCGTACCCGTGATCTGCACTGGGCGTGGATCAACTACACGACGATGCTGGCGGCTGACCGCGTGGTGTTCAACTCGGCGTTCCATCGCGATGTGGTACTGGCGGCGTTGCCCGGCTTGCCCAAGCGCTTTCACGACTATCACGAGCTGCAGGCAGTGGCGCGGATCGCGCCGAAATGCGAGATTCTCTACCCGGGTATCGACCTGCGCCGCTTCGATGGACCTGCGGTGCCGCCCCGCGACGGGCCACGGACGATTCTGTGGAACTCACGCTGGGATTACGACAAACAGCCGACGGTGTTCTTTGCGGCGATGGAAGCACTCATAGCTGCTGGGGCAGATGTCCGCCTGATTGTGTGTGGCGAATACGTCGACCAGGGCAACGCCGAGTTCGCTGGGTATCGCGAGCGCCTGGCGCCCTATGCACTCCACTGGGGGTACGTGCCGGATGCAGCGCTGTACCGTGACCTGCTTCGCCAGGCTGATATCGTGGTGAGCACGGCGATCCAGGAGTTTTTCGGTATCGCGGTCATCGAGGCGGTCTATTGCGGAGCAGTGCCGGTGTTGCCCGAGCGGTTAGCCTACCCCGAATTGCTGCCCAGGGAGTATCACGCGGATCTGCTGTATCCCGACGACGATGCGCTCGTCGCGCAGCTGCTGCACGTGTTGGCAGTCTACGATCAGATCGACCGTGCGGCGCTGCAGCGATGGGCGAGCCGTTTCGATTGGCAGACGGTCATCGCGACATATGATAAGGTTATAG
>JBJOJU010000125.1:0-4804 GCA_046046485.1 Chloroflexota bacterium
GCACCGGTGCCCAGTCACGGGCACACGCCGTCGGCGTCCAACAGACCATCGATGCCGATATTTCGGAGTTTGCCAACCTACGTATCACGGCATGGGTGCGCCTGTTGACCGTCCAGAAGCCGCCCACGGTCATCGCAGCCTGCCCGCTGAAGTTCCAGGTCATCTTCAAGGTCGCCAGCCCTGCCGACCCGCAACAGGAACGGACTGTCTGTCTGTACCCCACCGATCAAGTCGGCCCTGCGTTGGACACCGGCGGAATCTCGAACAGCACTGGCGACCCGATCTACCGCGCACAGCCGGTGAATCAGTGGTACTATCTGCAGTTCGACTTGCGCCGTGACGAATACCTCAAGGCAGCGCACTACCTGCAGCAGCTCCGTATCGAAGCAGACGGTCTCACCTACTATGCCGAAATCACACAGCTCTCGATGCTGGGGATCCAATGATGCGTATCGTGGTGCGCACCGGGGTGGACTTGCTGCATCTGGGACGCTTTGCGACGGTGGTCGACCGCCACGGTGCGCGGTTCACCACACGCTATTTTTCCCCGCGTGAAATCGCAGAGGCCGGCAACCGCGTCCGCTCTTATGCAACCCGTTGGGCAGCCAAGGAAGCGACCGCCAAGATGCTCGGGGTCGGGCTGCGTGGGTTGGGGAGCGGCGCTGCAGCGGTCAGCTGGTTGAGCATCGAGGTCGTGCACGACGAACTCCGAAAGCCACTGGTGGTCCTCCACAACGACGCACGCAGTCGCGCTGCGGCCCTGGGGCTGCAGTCGCTCGATGTCAGCGTCAGTCACGACGGCAACTATGTGGTGGTCAGCGTGGTGGGAGCGGGGTTGGTCAACGAATCGTTGGAAGGATGACCGTCCGACTGGGGAGATGTTGCTGGATCACTGCCCAGGTCTCGTCGAAGGCTTCTTCGTGAGGGATGTGCCCACACTGTGGGATAACCGATAGATCACACGACCGCATCTGGTCGACCATGGCGACCCCGTCTTTGGCAGCAAAGACGGGGTCATTTTCGCCCCATATCAAATGCACCGGGACGTGGATGTGTGGGTAGTGCCGTGGCACCGGCATATCGCTGTCTTTGGCGGAGCCCGATTGCACAATCTGGGCGGCGAGGTGTCCGCGCACATGCAACGGCGCGGCATAGGTCGCCTGCCGTTCGCCGTCGAGCCAACCGGTGCGGCGGCAGACCGAGGCGAGTCCAAAGCGTATGAGTGCTGGCGCGGTCGACCAAAACGCCAACGCGTACCCCAGCACCGGTACCGTGACAACACGTGCGATGAGCGGGCGAGCAGTGGCGTGTGTTTCGGGGGCAATCGCGATGATGTCTGCCACTCGCTCGGGGTCGTAGAGCGCCATCTGCAGTGCGACGCGGCCGCCGTACGAGTGCCCGACCAAGGTGGCACGGTCGATTCCCATCCGCTGCAGCACCTCGATGAGTGCCCGGGCTTGTGCACCGGTCGTGTAGTCGTGCGGGTCGAGCGAGCGGCTCGATGCACCAGAACCAATCAGGTCGACTGCGATGACCCGATAGCCCCCAATGACGAGAGCAGTCTGTAATCGGTCCCAACTGGTCAACCAACTCCCGAACCCGTGGATGAGGACTACCGTCGGCCCACGGCCTCGGTCGCGCACAGCGATGGAATGCCGACCAGAGGCGATGCGGGTGACCGCACCATCTGCCAGTGCAGCAGCGTCTCGGGTCTCACGCCGGCCGATGAGGAGATACGGGGCGATCAGCAGCCCGATGAGAACCGCGAGTGCTTCGATCATGCGACGACCTCATTAGGGGGCTGTGGCGGTGTCACCAGTGTCCGTGACAGCAACAGCCCGACCATTGACCAGGCTGCTGCGACCACGAACGTGACCGCATAGCCGAACGTATTGACCAGCACACCGCCGACGATCGGGATGAATGCACCGACGCCCAACATCGTGTTGGCGAGCCCCATATAGAGCGGGCGCTGGCTGGGGGGCGATACCTCGAGCAGATAGGTCATGCTCGCGATTCCGACGCCGTCGTTAGCCACACCCGAAAGTAGACTCGCCCCCAACAACCAACCGATGAGCGCGATCGAGCCTGCGGGTTGTATCCACGGTGCCGCAAACAACATCAACGGCGGCAGGATCGTCAGCGCCCCGGTGAAACGGAGCAACCAGACCATGCCATTGCGGTCGCCCAAACGACCCCAGACAATGTTCGAAATCGCTGCCGACACCGCGGCGACGGCGATGAGGAGCCCAGCGGTGCTCTTGGGGAGCAGGAGTTGTTCGGTCACGTAGATCATTGCAAATGGCTCGGCTAACCGACCCACCAGCAGACACAGACGGACGATGATGTAGGTGCGGTAGCGGGGATTTTCGCGCAACAACGCCGGCGCTTGTTGCAGTGCCTCGCTGAAGCGCTGGCGCGGTGAAACCGACACCGCTGCCGGCTCGACGACCTGCGCAAACACCGACATCCCGATGGCGTAGCAGCACATGCTGACGAAACTAATCAGCGCGAAATTCTGTGGAAACGCCAACGGCGCGCTATCGCTGAGCATCCACCGCACGAACGGTCCGCCGATGGCAAACGCCAATAGCCCGCCGAACAATTGCCGCGTCCCGAAGAACCGGCCGCGTTGGCTCGGTGGGACAATCTTGGCAACGGCGTCTTGGAAGGTCAGCGTCGTCACGCCGCCACCGAAGTTAAACAGGGCATAGCTGCCGATGACGGCGACCAGTGCCCAGACCGCCGGCATGTCGAGCGCGTAGAAACACGCCAGCACCACGCCGAACTGCGCCACGATGCGCAAGGCAGCAAACAACCGGTAGATGGGGAGTTTGTAGGGCCGTTCTTGGACGTAGCCGCCGACGATGAGCTGTGGCAGCAAATAGCCGGTCATCTGGATGACCGGCAGCAAGCTGACGAGGGTCAACGATCCGCCGAGCTGACGTATCAGTAGCGCCAAGACGAGCCCGGGGTTGCTCACGGCGTCCCCGAGGGTGAACACGGCTCCGTTGATGACGCCTTTGCGGTAGTTGCCACGCATCACCGCTGGTGGCAGGTCGCCGTGTTCGTTCATTGTTGTGTCGCCGTGCGCATCAGATGCACGAGTTCCTCAGGGAGTCGTCCGTTCACGATGACGCCGTCGCCGTCGTATTCTTCGCTCACGACGACTCCGCGCTGGCGCCAGATCTGCAGCAGATCCGCTCGCCGGTACGGCAGGTAGGCGCGTAACTCGACCATGGTCTGCTGCAGCATCGTCTCGATGCGGGCATTGAGGGCGTCGAGCCCCCATTGCTGTTGGGCCGAAACGGCGACAAAATCAGCGGGGAGGCCCAGCGCACCCGCCATTTGGGCGACTTCCTCCCGGTCGACGCCGGCGAGCTTGTCGATTTTGTTGAGGACGATCAACGTCGGTGTGTCGCCGCACTCGAGTTGCTTGAGTGTTTCGTTCACCGTCGCTGCCTGTTGTTCTGCGTTGGGGTGAGTGATATCGAGCACGTGCAGAATCAAATCGGCGTCTTTGATTTCTTCGAGGGTTGCCCGGAACGCCACCACGAGCTCGGTGGGAAGCTTCTGGATGAAGCCCACAGTGTCGGTCAACAAGTAGTGCGTCCCGTGTGGGGTCGAGACCTGACGTGTGGTCGGGTCGAGGGTGGCGAACAAGCGGTCTTCGGCACGCACGGTCGAGCGCGAAATCGCGTTCAGCAGCGTCGATTTGCCCGCGTTGGTGTAGCCGACGATCGCCACGACCTGTACACCTGTCCGGCGCCGGCGCTCACGGTAGACCTCACGCTGTGCGTGGATGTCGCGGGCTTGGGCTTCGAGGGTGGTGATGCGCTTGTTGACCAGCCGGCGGTCGACTTCGAGCTGTGTTTCGCCGGGGCCGCGCAGACCGACGACACCACCCGCCGAACCGCCGCCGCCACCCGCCTGACGCTCGAGGTGCGACCACTGGCGACGCAGGCGGGGCAAGAGGTACTTGTATTGGGCGAGTTCGACCTGGATGGCGCCCTCGCGGGTGCGCGCATGGCTGGCGAAGATGTCGAGGATGATGGTGGTGCGGTCGAGTACCGTCAGTTCCAGCGCCGCTTCGAGGTTCCGTGTCTGGGCCGGGGTTAACTCGTCGTCGAAGATGACCAGGTCGAAGCCCAGCGTCGCCTTGAGTTCTTTGATTTCTTGGACCTTACCAGGCCCGATATAGTACTGCGGGTAGGTGTGTTTCAGCCGCTGAAACATCGTGCCCACGACGTCGATATCGGCGGTGTCGACCAACAACGCCAATTCGGCGAGCGAGTCTTCGGCGGGCCAGGCGCTCCGGCCGCCGGTCAGCTCACTGCCCACCAAAAAGGCTTTGTCGCGCGGCGGTTTGGTCGAATGGAGCTTGGTACCACGTGCGGTCTCGGACGTGCCGTAGAGCGCTTCCTTGGGGATTTCACTCAATGATTGGTTCCTCGACACCGCGCCGCTCGGCGACGATGTACAACGGGCGGTGCTTCACTTCGTCGTAGATGCGACCGAGGTATTCGCCGATGACGCCCAAGAAAATAAGCTGGATACCACCCAGGAACAAGACGCTCACCAACGTCGTCGCCTGGCCATAGAAAATATCACTGTCGGCGAGTCGCAGGATAATCGCCACGATCATCGCCACTGCACTGATGCCGGCGATGGTGAAGCCGGCGTAGGTCGCGAGTTGCAGCGGTAAGTACGAAAAACTGGTGATTGCATCGAGGGCAAAGCGGACCATTTTGCGAAACGGGTATTTGGTGACCCCAGCAGTCCGGGCGTCGCGGTTGTATTTGAC
>JBJOJU010000326.1:0-5275 GCA_046046485.1 Chloroflexota bacterium
CGCGAAATCGTGTCTGTGGGGGGGAGTGAGTGCTATGTACCACCAGAAGTTATGTAGTCCACGTCCTATTTTTCACCGGGACTTGTCAGGAGTGAGCCTTTATTCGAAGACCCATGACGGCTGGGATACGCGCGGTGCTGATGCTGTTTCATGTGGTGTAGGTGCTGGTGTGGGCGCAGTGCAGTATGCGTAACTGGTTGCGTCCGTATCGCCGAGCGGACGATCTGACGGTTGCGTATACCACTGAAGAGCGGTGGACGGGTAATGGGTCGCTTGGAAACACCCCATCCCGTCATTCCGTGGTTCGCGGGGGTCAAAGGGGCGGAGGAGGCATACCGCCGTCATCCCCGTGGAGACGCCAAAGGGGTGCTCCATGGGGATGGGGGTCAGGGTGCTCCATGGGCATGACACACATCAGGGCCGATCACGACACCAGCAGTCGCCGTGGGTAATTGGTGAGGCGTTCGTAGCCGGTTTCGGTGATTGCGATGGTCTCGGACATGCCGAAGCCCTGAGCGAGGACGTAAGTGTGGAGCGTCATCCCCACGGCAAACGACCAATCGGCCACCGGCGACGCCTCGAGGTTTTCGCCGCTGATGGGCAACAGCATGAAGCCGACCGAATACATGGTTTTGTTGGTGTACGTCTCGCGCAGGCCAGCCGAGAGCACACCGTCGCGGTAGACGGCATCGGGCACGGTCGCCGCGACACCGGGGCGGATCGTGGCCAGCGCCGCGTCTTGGATGGCGACGAGCTGTTCGACGACGCGGTAGTCGTGGTCGCTCGCATGAGCCACGCGGATCGGGCGCATGAAGCGGGCATGGTAGTGCCGCACGTTGGGGGTTGTTTCGATCTGGACGATGTCGCCGTGCGCCAGGACGCGGTCGGTGTAGTAGCCGTGCAAGTGATAGGCACGCTCGCCCGAAGACATCACCCCGGGGCCGGCGAGATCACTGCCGGCGCGGATCATGGCGTCGCAGATCGCAGCCGCCATGGCGCGCTCGGTGGCACCGACGGTCGCAGAGGCCAGGGCAGCGTCCATGCCGGCTTCGGCTGCCAAACCCGCCCGGCGTTGGTAGGCGATTTCGGCGGGGGTTTTGATGAGGCGCAGCCCTTCGACGAGTGCCTGCTGGTCGTGCCAGACGAAGCCGGGGAGCAGCTGGGTCAGGCGTTGATAGCGGGCAACCGGGAGTGTCCAGCTGCCCAGTTCGGCACCGACGCGCGCGGTCGTACCGAGGCACTGCCGCAGGACATCGGCTGCGAGCGCGGTGGTGTCTTGGCTGTCGTTCCAGACGGCGGAACGGGCGTAGACATAACTATGCTCGATGTAATATGCCTCGACGTCGCGGCAGAACAGCATCGGTTCGCCGTCGGTGGGAATGATGGCGAATTGGAAGCTGCTATATGCCCGCGAAAAGAACCCGGTCAGCCAGGTGACGGTTTCGGGTTGAAACGCGATCAGCGCATCGAGCTGCACAGCGCGCAGGGCAGACTGGACGCGGGCCACACGCTGGTGGTACTCGGTTGGCTCGAACCAGGGGGTGATGGTGTTCATTGTTTTTGTCCCGGTGCGGTCTGAATAAGCGTGGCGAAGCGGCGCAGCATCGATTGGGCAGGAGTCTGATCGACGGCCGAGGCGATGAGGGCGTCGACGTCGGCACCGTCCGAAACCATGACGTCGCGGCTGTCTTCGATCCACGCCGGTGCCAGGGCCAGCGGGATCTCGAGGTGGCCTTGGATGCCCCAGACCGCGCGGTCGCGCCAGCGCCAGACTTGATTGGGGCACGCCGGCGTGCTGGCCAAGATCGTCATGTCGGCGTGGTCGTGGCGGACCTCGTCGTTGTGCCAGGTGAACATCACCACGCCGTCGCGCAGCTCACTGGCGATGGGGTCGCTGGCGGCTGCGGGGTGGACGTGGTGGGGGATATAGCCGATTTCGCACGTACTGCGGCGGAAGACCTGGTCGCGCCCGCACAACGCCGACGCGAGTATCTGACTGCCGAAACAGACCCCCAGCATCGGGATGTCGGCCACGGCGGCCTGCTGGATGAGCGTGTGTTCGCGGTGGATCCAGGGGATGTCTTCGTAGGCACCGTGGGGGCTGCCGGCGATCAAGATGCCGGCATAGCCGTCGAGACTGGCGGGGAATTCGTCGTTGTATGCCCAGAAGCGCTCGACCGCGAGTCCCCAGTCTTCGAAGCGGGTGTCGAGCTGCGAAATCGGCCGATAGGTCGGCCCGTTGATGAGAAATAGCAATCGTGCTGGCATGGAAGTGCCTTTGTCGCTGGGAGTGGTGTGGGAACATTATAGGTTAAAGGTTAAAGGTTTAGGGTTAAGGGTTATAGGTGAAGCGGGTCAGCCCCATGGAGCACATTGCGCTAACGCGTGATGTCTCCACGGGGCTGACGACAATCGATACCTGGGCATAGCCCCACGGCGTGCCGCAGAGCCCTACGGCGTGCCGTGGGGTAGGAAAGCGATCTCTCAACGGCTGGTGGTGAATTTCCAGTGGGCAGTGCTGCTCACGGTCGCACCCGCGCTGTTTTTTGCACGGACCTGCCAATAATAGGCGGTGTTTTTCGCCAGACCGCTTACGGTCGCGGTGCGGGCAGCGCCAGTGCTCTTCCAGAGTGTGCAGGTTGCGACTGTTTTGGCGATGCAGTACTCATAACTGGTCGCATTGGTGCTGGCGGCCCAGCTGAGGGTGAGGGCTGTTTTTTGATTCGTTGCGTTGTGGGCTGGGGCAGTCTTGGCGAATGCCGCAGGGCTCAGGCGCACCGTGAAGCGCCAGAGCGCGCTCGTATCTGCGGCTGTCGTACCAGCAGTATTTTTTGCCCGTACCTGCCAGTAATAGGTGGTGTTGTGCGCGAGTCCGGTGATTTTGGCACTGCGCGTGTTGCCGGCGTTTTTCCATGTCGTGCATGCTGCCGCACTGGTGGCATAACAGTATTCATAACTCGCCGCGGCGCTACTACTCGTCCACGCGAGGGTCGGTGCAGTGGTTGAGATGGTTCCCAGGTTGCTCGGAGCGCTCTTGGTGAAGTTGCCAGGGAGTGACTGTACGGTGAATATCTGCTGCGTATTGCTGTTTGCATACGTCGTACCCGAGCCGTTGATTGCGCGGACATGCCAAACGTACGTTGTGCCGTCAATCAGGCCGCTCAGCGTCGCACTCGGTGTCGTACCGACAGAGATCCAGGTGGTGCAGTCTGCACTCACGGTCGCGATGCAGTATTCATAGCTTTCGGCATCGGCGACCGTTTCCCAGCGCAAGGTCGGCGCTGTTTCGCTAATCGTTGCTGTATTGGCCGGTGCCGTGGTCGCAAACGAACCGGGTTGCCCTTGGTCAATAATGGCAGTGCTGCCGGTGTAGAGCTTCAGATAGCCGTTTGTGTACTCGTAGTAACTGAGAAAGGGTGTACCGGCGCTGGTGAGTGCGAGTGACGTGTCGGTGTGGGTTATCCCGACGGT
Organism: Chloroflexota bacterium; assembly: GCA_046046485.1. Classification (GTDB taxonomy): domain Bacteria; phylum Chloroflexota; class Chloroflexia; order Chloroflexales; family Roseiflexaceae; genus UBA965. The sequence continues at coordinate 3,472 of JBJOJU010000326.1, forward strand.
GTCAATGGTCGTATAGACCGGGGCATCACAGCTGCTATTGTTGCAACGCGCGAGTTTCACCGTGCCTGCTGTTTGGTCGAGATAACTCACGATGGGGAGATTCGCGCTGGTGAGTGCGATCGATGTGTTCGACCCGACTACCCCGCTCGCATCAACAACGACGTACGCCGGAGTGGTACAGGCGAGTTGCGGGCATATTGCCAGGTTGAGGTTTGAATTCGTCAAGTCGTAATAACTCACGACGGGAGCGTTGTTGGTTTTGAGGGCGAGCGATGTATACAACCCGACATCACCTGCTGATTCGAGTGTGTATGTCGTCGCACTGGTGCACGCACTATCCGCACACACGGCGAGTTTGAGGTCGTGTACATTTTGATCGTGATAACTCACTACCGGGATATCGGTCGATGTGATTTCGACATCGGTGTAGTAACCGGTGCTGTAGGCACTATCCAGCACGATTCGATTCGGTGCGGCACAGAGGATGGTATCGCAGAGTGCTATTTTGAGCCGCCCTGCAGCCGGGCCGTTATAGGCAATCACTGGGGTGTTGTCTGCGCGGAGTGCCATCGACGTATGCGCACCGACCGTCCCATCGCTTTCGACCACGACGAGGGTAGGGTTCGTGCAGCGCGTATTGTTGCAGACAGCGAGCTTCACGTCGCCGTTGGTGTAGTCTTGATAACTGATGACCGGGATGTCACTGTTGGTCAGCGCTATCGATGGATACAGCCCGACATTCCCGGTACTGTCGAGCGTGGTGATATACGGTGCGGTGCAGGCTGCATCCGTACAGGTGGCGAGTTTGAGGTCACCATGCTCAGATTCGTAATATGCAATAACCGGTACGTCGGATGATGTGAGCGCCATCGAATTGAAAAAACCAGGATAAAGCCCATTCACCCGTGGAGCACTGTACGTACCGATTGGTTGCGCCGCTTGTGCGGCGGTAGGGAGTGCGACCGCGTGCGATAGCAACAGGACGAAGGCATAACCAACAAGGGTAACTCCACGTGCGAACCAGCGGGCGAGACGGTGTGTGTGCATCTTGCATCCTTATCTGGTAATAGCGAGCAGCGCCGTACGGAGTGTGGGGGCGTGTGCGTTCGGTAGGATCACCGCGTGCTCAGGATCGCGTGAGAGGCGGCTGACGGCAGCATGCATGCATCGCCGCCGAGGGTTGTCAGCGACGTGTGGTGAACTTCCAGTAGCCGCCGGAAGCTACGGTCACCGTACCGAACCGATCGGTCGCTCTGACCTGCCAATAGTAGGTGCGGAGCGCGGCGAGTTCGGCAGGTGTTGCGCTCTGTGCGGTGCCCACAGATACCCATTTCGTACATGTCAGCGCCGTCGAAAGACAGTATGCGTAACTGACTGCGCCTCTGATTGTCCCCCAGCGGAGTGTCACGGTCTTGTTGACGTTCACCGCGTTATTGGCTGGCGCGGTTTTCACGAATGCAGGATGAACGACAGGTGTGGGCGTCGCCGTGCGGGTCAGTGTCGGTGACGTCGTCCGGGTTGCTGTCCTGGTGGCATAGTAGATCTCCCATGGGGTGCCATTGTCTGCCAGTGTGCTGCCGACGCGGTTGACCGCACGGACTTGCCAGGAGTAGGAGTACTCACCCCAACTGCTGTTCGGGCGGAAGGTACCGGTCGACGCGGCGATCCAGTTCGTGCACGTTTCGGATTTTCGGTAGACACAATATTCGTAGGTATCAGCGTTCACCGAGGATCCCCAGCGTAGGGTAAATGTCTGCCCAGGGGTATACGGGGTGTATTGGCTCGGACTCGTTTTCGAGAATTT
>JBJOJU010000339.1:0-8177 GCA_046046485.1 Chloroflexota bacterium
AGGAAGCGGTTCGTCTCGGCCGTCCCGATGCTGCCGTCGACGATCGCCGCGAGGAGCCGCACGGTGTCGCGGGCACTGGTGACCCCGAGGCCGTAGGGCAGACAGGCGGGTGTGTTGGGGGCAAATACCTTGCGATTGAGTCGTGTCTGGGTCATGCCCAGAGTCTCGATGCGCGTGTTTATTTCTGCGATACCCAGCATGTCAATGAGCATGTTGGTCGCTGTATTGTCAGATATTATGGTCATTAATACGCACAGATCCCGGAGCGTCGGTGCAACGCCGGCGTCGAGGTAGCGCAGCACGCCCATCCCCGGGACGACGTCGCTGGCTGCCAGGGGAACGCGTTGGTCCCAACTGAGCTGCCCGGCGTCGACGAGCAGGGCGGCGTGGACGAGGATGGGGAGTTTGATGATGCTGGCGGTCTTGACGGGGCGGTCGGCGTGATAGCCGATGGGGGTGCCACCGACGGGGTGCCACAGCAGCGAAATCTGGGCTTTGTACTGCCCTTCGAGCGAGCGGAGCGTGCTCATGATGACCTCCCGATAGAGAAAACGCCTGGGCGAGGATGTGCTCCTCGTCCAGGCGTTGTGCGGCTCACGTCAGTACGAGCGGGCAAACACGGCGATTTTGGTGGCGGGGCGACCGGTGTAGACACAGGTGCCGCTGCCGCCGGGCTGGTCGTTGGGGATACAGCGGATGGTCGCGCGGCATTCTTCTTTGATGCGCAACTCGTCGTCGCTGCTACCGTCCCACCAGCACGTCGCAAAGCCGGTTTCGATCTGCTCTTTGAGCTCGGCGTAGCTGTTGACCTGCTTGGTATGTGCAGTGCGGAAGGCGAGAGCGCGGTCGTAGAGCGCCTGCTGGATCTCGGCGAGGAGGGCGGTGATGCGCTCGGTCAGGCCCTCTTGGGGTACGAAGCTCTTGCCGTCGCGGCCGGGGATGTCGCGGCGGGCCATGGCGACCGAGCCCTTTTCGACGTCTTTGGGGCCGACTTCGATGCGCACCGGCACGCCTTTGACTTCCCATTCGTTGAATTTGAAGCCGGCGGTCAGGTTTTCGCGCTCGTCGATCTTGAAGCGGATCTGGCCCTTCCAGCCGGCGGTGATGCGCTTGACGGCCTCCATGACGGGGGCTTTCTCGGCGTCGTTTTTGTAGATGGGCACGACGACGACCTGGATGGGCGCGAGACGCGGGGGCAACACGAGACCGTCGTCGTCGCTGTGCGCCATGATGAGTGCGCCGATGAGGCGCGTGCTGACGCCCCAGCTGCTGGTCCAGGCGTGCTGGACGGTGTTGTTCTGGTCGGTGTAGGTGATGTCGAAGGCCTTGGCGAAGTTTTGGCCGAGGTTATGCGAGGTACCCGACTGCAGCGCCTTGCCGTCTTGCATCATGGCTTCGATGCAGTAGGTGCGTAGGGCCCCCGGGAAGGTTTCGTTTTTCGACTTGAGGCCGCGCAACACGGGCAGCGCCATTTCCTTTTCGACGAAATCGGCATAGACGTCGTCGAGGATCATCAGCGTCTCTTGCTCGGCTTCGGCTTCGGTGGCATGCACGGTGTGCCCCTCTTGCCAGAGGAACTCGGCGGTGCGCAAGAAGGGGCGCGTGCGCATTTCCCAGCGCATCACGTTGGCCCATTGGTTGATCAAGATGGGCAGATCGCGGTACGAGCGCACCCATTTTGCATAGAAATAGCCGATGATCGTCTCGGAAGTCGGCCGGATGACGTAGGGCTCGGTGAGCTCTTCGCCGCCGGCGTGCGTGACTTCGGCGACTTCGGGGGCAAAACCCTCGACGTGCTCGGCTTCTTTGGTCAGGAACGACTTGGGGATGAGCAGGGGGAAGTAGGCGTTGACGTGCCCGGTTTCTTTGATGCGGGCGTCGAGGCCGGCCTGGATGTTTTCCCAGATCGCGTAGCCCGTCGGCTTAAACACAATACACCCACGGACGACTTCGGCGTAGTCGGCCAGATCCGCTTCGCGGACGATGTCGAGATACCACTGCGAATAGTCTTTCGCCCGGGGGGTAATGCCGTCTTTTGCCATGACCTGCACCTTTAATCGTATGCGGAATTGTTGACTATTGTACCATGCGGGTTTGGTGCGCGTCTCTAGGCGTTGAGACGCGCTTGCAGCGCATCGTACGAGACGCGCAGGTCGCCGTCGGGGCGGAAAAACGCACTGCCCACCACTACGTCGTCGACGCCGGCTGCTGCCACGGTGGCGATGGTGTCGAGCGCGATGCCGCCGTCGACCTGGATGCTCGTGCTGAGCCCGTGTTGGTCGATGTAGGCTCTGAGCGCCGCGATTTTTGCGGTCGATTGAGGGATGTACTTCTGGCCGCCGAAGCCCGGGTTGACGGTCATCATCAGCACTGTGTCGATGTTGTCGATGACCTCGTACACGCTGCTGAGGGGCGTGGCTGGGTTGACGGCGACGCCCACCTGCGCCCCGCTGGCGCGGATGAGTTGGATGGTGCGGTGCAGGTGGGGCGAGGCTTCGACGTGGACGCTGATCTGATTGGCGCCGGCCTGGGCGAAGGCGTCGACATAGCGCTCTGGCTCGACGATCATCAGGTGGGCGTCGAGATACGCCGCTGGCCCGAGGAACGCCCGCAGCTGGGCGAGCACGTGGATGCCGAAGGTGATGTTGGGGACGAAGCGACCGTCCATCACGTCGTAGTGCAGCCGATCGCCGCCCGCTGCCAGGGCTGCCTGCGCATCCGTGCCGAGGCACGCGGCATTGGCCGAGAGGAGCGACGGGCTGAGGCGGATGGGGGTCTGGCGGGGGGCATAGGTCAGCATGGTGCACCTGTGTTCGGGGTGGATGTTTCAGAGAAAACCTCCCACGGCGCGTTTCCGCACCGTGGGAGGCCCGACCTGGTTATTGCGTCAGGCTTTCGGGGTTCAACCCCTGCAGCTCCGGCAGCACAAACCGGCCGTCTTTGCGGATGAGGACGCCGTCGAACCAGATTTCGCCGCCGCCCACTGCCGGGTCTTGGCGGCAGACGATGTCCCAGTGGATCTGGCTGTCGTTGCCGTTGGAGGCTTCTTTGTAGCACTGACCCGGGGTGAGGTGGAACGAGCCGGCGATTTTTTCGTCGAACAACGTGTCGCGCATGGGGAAGGTGATGTACGGGTTCACGCCGAACGACCACTCGCCCAGGTAGCGGGCGCCTTCGTCCGAATCGAGAATCTGGTTGAGTTTCTCGGTGTTGGCACCTGCTTCGGCTTTGACGATTTTTCCCTTTTCAAAGCCAAAATGCACATTGGTGAACAATGTCCCGCGGTAGAGTGTTTCGCAGTTGTAGGTGATGTAGCCCTCGACCGAGGTCTTGACGGGGCAGGTGTAGATTTCGCCGTCGGGGATGTTGCGCTCACCGAAGCATGGCACAACGCCGATGTCTTTGATGCTGAAGCGCAGATCGGTGCCGGGGCCTTTGATGTGGACCTGGTCAGTGCGGCGCATCAGGGCTTCGAGGGGCTCCATCGCCGTTTGCATGGCGTCGTAGTCGACCCCGGCACAGACGTTGAAGTAGTAGTCTTCGAAGGCCTCGGTGCTCATGCCAGCCGATTGGGCCATGGCGGGCGACGGCCAGCGCAGCACGACCCATTTGGTCTTGGGGACGCGGACCTGCGAATGGACGTGGTTCCACCAGTGCCGCTCGTACAGATCCATCTTGTCACGGGGCACGTCGCTCATCTCGGCGGTGTTGTGTGAGCCGCGGATGCCGATGTAGGCCTGCACGCCTTCCATGCGCTGGCGTTCGACGGCGCCGATGAGTTGCATCTGCTCGGGCGTCGCCGCCTGGTAGAGCGCCCGCAACACCGGCTGGTGGTAGGTGCTCACCAGCGGCTGCCCGCCGGCTGCGGCGACTGCCTTGATCAGGGCGACCGTCATGTCGGTGGGGATGTCATAGGCCTCGATGAGGACTTTTTCGCCGGGCTGGACACGCGTCGAATGGCGCACCAGCAGCTCGGCGAGGCGTTGCATACGGGGGTCGAGCATGATTCCCTCTTGTCTGTTGTCGAACACTGACTGTAGTATACCAATCTCGCCGCGCCTGCGGACTCTAGCGCGGTCTGATGCTGTTTTTGTGGATACCCGTGCTATACTGACCGAACGGTCAGTGGCCGACGAAGGAGTGATGCGCAGATGGACGACAAAGCACGCAACCGACTCTTGTTGGTGCTCTTTTTGGGTGTGTTGATGGCGGCGCTCGACATCGCGGTGACGGGGCCGGCCTTGCCGGCGATGAAGAGCGAACTGGGCATGACCGACGCCGTGGCGTCGTGGATTTTCGGCATATACATCGTGGCGAACCTGGTTTCGACGCCGCTGTTGGCCAAAGCGTCGGACCGCTATGGGCGACGCACCAGCTTTCTCGCCAGTGTGGTGTTGTTCGGTGTCGGGTCGTTGGTGGTCGCCAATGCCCACGACGTGACGGTGCTGTTGGTCGGGCGAGCGATCCAGGGGTTCGGCGCAGGCGGGATCTTCCCTGTCGCCAGTGCCGTCGTGGGCGACGTCTTCCCCATCGAACAGCGCGGCCGGGCACTGGGGTTGATCGGCGCTGTCTTCGGGATTGCGTTTTTGATCGGTCCCATCCTGGGCGGCGTGCTGTTGCTGTTCGGCTGGCCGTGGTTGTTTTGGATCAATCTGCCCATCGTGGTGTTGATCTTGGTGCTGGGCATGAAGCTGCTACCGGTCACCGGAGGCAACGATACCAAGCCGTTCGACGTCCTGGGCAGCATTTTGTTGAGTGTGATTCTCATCGGGCTCGCATATGGGCTGCAGGGCATCGGCGACGAGACGACGGCGCGGGTCGCGCGCATCGTGGCACTGGTGGCGATGCCGCTGTTGTTGTTGGTCGAGCGCCGCGCGGCTGACCCGGTGGTGGCGGTGGAGTTGTTCCAGCGGCGGCAGGTCTTGTTGGTGCTGGCATTGGCGTTCGGGTCGGGCGTGGCCGAAGCGGTGACGCTCTATCTGCCGTCGCTGTTGGTGCGTGCGCAGGGGATGACGCCGTCGGTGGCGAGCTTCCAGTTGTTGCCGTTGGTCTTTGCGATGGCAGTGGCGTCGCCCATGTCGGGGCGAGTCCTCGACAAGACCGGTGCCAAACCGGTGGTCATCACGGGCATGCTGTTGATGGCAGCCGGGCTCGCGGTGTTGGCGCTCTTTCCGACGTCGATGGTGTGGTTCTATGTCTTTTCGGTGCTGTTCGGGTTCGGCATCGCGGTGCTGTTGGGCGCTGCGTTGCGCTACATGATGCTGGGCGAGACATCCGAAGCGGAGCGTGCACCCGCCCAAGCGTTGTTGACGATCACCATCAGCGTCGGCCAGATGATCGGTGCCGCCATGATGGGCGGCGTCGCTGCTCAGGGTGGGGATTCGATCGCCGGGTATGCGCAGGCGATGGGGATCACGGCGGCCATCATGGCTGCGTTGGCTGTGGTCGGGCTGCTGCTGAAGAATATCCAAGCGCCGCCCAAAACGGCGCAGCCGGCCGGACATTGAATCGTAGTCGGGGTGCCCGGGCTGCAGTGCGCAGCCCGGGCTTTTCTCTGCCTGTGCTATAGTGGAAGCATCCCACCGACTGGGAAGAAACCGTTTTTACCGCAAGAGAATGCTGTGGAACGAGGCTGGTACCACTCGCTTTTCGTCGTGATATTCGGCGTCGTGTTGCTCGTCGCGCTGCAGCCCGAGGCAGCGGGGCGGCGGGTGGTTGTGCCCACCGACGAGACCGCGATCGCCGCTGACTGGCTGCTCAACGGGCAGACGAGTATCGTCGAAGACGCGGCGACGCGGCCGTTTCGCTGGCTGACGGCCACCCCCAAGCAGACGGTGCCCGCACTCAATCACCGACTCGATCTGAGCCTGCTGCATGCGACCGCCGCCCTGGCGGAGTGGCTCGGTGCCCCCCTGTGGCAACAGACGACCTGGGTATTGCAACACGAAGAACCCACCACACTGCGTCTCACCGGTGTCGGGCAGACGCTCACGCTCCCCGTTGATACAGCGGTGCGGCGCTTCACCGTGCTGCTGCCATATGGCTTCCACCCCACACAGACACGGGTCGAGCCGCTGACGACGCAGGCGTACGAACACTACGGATTCGCCGGCGACCACGCGCTGGTGCGTGCCGACGACGCCCGGCCGCGGCTCGCCCGTTGGTACAGCACGACCGTGCAGACCCTGCTCCCCGTTTCGCTCGTGATTGCACTGCGCGTGTCGGTACTTTTGCCGCTGCTGCTGGCCGTGTGGTGGTGGTACGGGGGTGACTGGGGGCGGGGATTGGCGCCGCTGGCTACGGCACTGGTCTGGTGCACCCCGTGGTTGTGGGCGACGGCAGCAGGGCAGGCACTCGACGTCGAACCCATCGTCGCCGCGCTGGTGAGCATGGGCAGTTGGACGCTCCTGCGCCGGCTCCTGCCCGCTGCCCTGCCGGCCACACGGCTGGTCGTGGCGGCCGCTGCAGTGGGGATGACGGGGATGCACGCCTATGCCACCGCACAGTGGATGAGCGGCGTCGATCTCGGTCAATTCGGCACGCTGGCAGCCTACGTCCAGTATCTGCGCGGGATGCGTATGCCCTTCCCCATCCCCCTGTTGACGGCTGAATACTTCCTCAGCCGGCTGGGCATCCCTGGTGTGTTGAGTGTGGGCTATTTGACCATCGTCTGCCGCGCTGCGCTGCTCTGCGGCATCGTGTTGGCCCTCGCCCCGGCCTGGCAGAGCCGGCGTGGGCTGTGGGTCGGGGTCGGGTGCACGCTGCTCGCAGTGGCCGGTAGTGGCTTTGTGATGCGCTATTACGACCGCAACGTCTGGATGGTCTACGACGCGCTCCTGGGCACGAGTCTGGTCTGGTTGACCTGGTTGCTGCAGCATGCAGTGCCCCGTGAGCGTCGTTGGTGGCTGCTGGTGGGGGTCACTCTGGCATGGCTCGACAGCCTACGGCCCTTCATGATGCTCGTCGTACCGCTGCTGGTATTGTGGCTGCTGTTGCGCGCCCGTGGGTCGACCCCGTGGCGCACCACGGTGTGGCTCCTGCTGCCCCTGCTGCCCAATCTGGTCTGGCACACCTATCACATCGGGGTGCTCGGGCAACTGTCGTGGAGCAGCCACGCCGGGATGAATATCGGGCGGGCGTGGATCCCCGCTGCGGCCCTCGATGCGATGCGCAACGCGCCCACCGACATGAACAGCAGCGCCTACCTCGCGGTCAGCAATGCGCTGTTGGCCGAGACGCGTGCCTGGATTGTCGCCCACCCCGCCGCCGCATTCGAGCGGACGTTCGCGTTGCTGGGCGCCATGTTGGTCGTCCCTGTCGAGATGTCGCGCCTCAACGACGGCGGCGTCTACACCGTCATCGTGCACCCCCATGATCCGCTCGTGTGGGGGTATCGCCTGCTGCTGGCGGGTGCGCTGCTGCTCCAGATTGTCTGGGCAGCGGTCGGGTGGGGTGTGGGGACGGGGTGGAGGCAAGCGACCTGGCTGCACGCGGTCGTGGTGGTGGGCATCATCGCGCTGACCGCGTTGACCGAATACGGGGAGCAGGCACGCTTCATCGCGGCGCTGGTCCCAGCGCTGCTGTACGGCGCGTGGACGTCCGGTACGGCGGTCTATACGTATACGCAGCAGCGGTGGAAAACGTATAATGCCACTGATAGTTCGACAGGTGTGAGTGATTCACCGACGAAGGAGCATGTGCAATGACTGCATACGGAATTCTCTTGATTCTGCATTCGTGGACCCGCTGGGCAGTGCTGGTCACGGCCGTGATGGCGATTGTCCCGGCGATCCTGGGCTGGCTCAACGGCGCGCATTGGGACGACAAAAAGAGCATGTGGTCGTCGTGGTTCGTCAACACCACCAGCATCCAGCTGGTGTTGGGGTTGATTTTGTATGGCGGCGGCATCAGTGCCGTGATGAGTAAGGCGTTCTCGAACTTCGGCGGCGCCATGAAAGACGGCGTCTTGCGGTTCTGGGCGGTCGAACACATCATGATGATGGTCATCGCCGTCGCATTGACGCACATCGGTGCAGCCCGCATCAAAAAGGCCGCCAGTGACATCGGCAAGCACCGGGTCGCAGTTATTTTCTTCGGCATTGCCCTCCTGATCATCATCTCGTCGATTCCGTGGCCGTCGACCGGTGCCGACCCGCGCCCGCTCTTCCGTTTTGCAC
>JBJOJU010000359.1:0-4857 GCA_046046485.1 Chloroflexota bacterium
ACGAGTGGAATGACCAACCAGATCGGTTTGAGGAACGGTCGGATCGCCGCCGGTACCAGAAACCAGGTCAACCCGCTCACCACGACGAGCATAGGCAACACGGTCACGACGCCGTAGCGACGTGGGCGAAACACCGTGAAATACCAGAGCAGCGGCAACCCCACGACGAGGTCGCACAGCACAACCCACACCCAGACACTGGTCACGCCGCGCTGCACAGACAGCCCCAGGAGCCAGAGACTCACAGCGCCTACCAACGCAGTGCCGGCCACGGCATACCAATAGGACGGTGAGGCTCTACGCGCAGTCTTTTGCATTGTCATGCCAACCGATAGATTCGCCGGGCGTTGTCACGCCAAAATTTCAGCTGGTCACCCTGCGACAATTCACCCACCAGCCGGTCGACGGTCTCGACCCAGCCCCGATACGTCGTCGACTGCAGCGAGACGGGCCAATCACCCCCGAACATGATGCGGTCGGGGCCAAAGACCTGGATCACGTGCGCTGCGTACGGGCGCAGCTGCGCAGACGTCCAGTGGGCGTGGTCGGCTTCGGTGGTCAGACCGCTGATTTTGCAGGCCACATTGGGGAGCGCTGCCAACGCGCGCAGGTGGGTTTTCCACGGCTCCAGCTCCCCAGCCTTGATGGCCGGTTTAGCGATGTGATCGAGGATGAACGACACCTCGGGCGCTTGCTGGACCAACTCGATGACCGCCGGCAATTGGTGGTGGTAGATGCAGATGTCGAAACTCAGCTCGTAGTCTGCCAATGCGCGCACCCCGGCGACGACCTCGGGCCGTGCGGCATAGCGTGCGTCTGATTCGCCCTGGAAGAGGCGACGGACCCCTTTTACCCGCGGGCCGATCTGGCGCAGTGCTGCATAATACGCGCGGGCTTGTGCGCCGTACTCGACCGGCGCTGCAGCGACGATCCCCTGGATGGTGGGGAACTGGGCGGCCAATCGGTCGATCGCCACTGCTTCGAGGTAGCTGTACTGCGGTTCGACAGCGACTTCGACGTAGACTGCGGCCTCGACGGCGATGCCGGTGCTGTGCGCGACGAATTCAGCAGGCATATAGCGGCGGGCGAGAGTCTCGTTGCCGTCGAGCCACGAGATACGCAGCTCAGCGGGGTCCCACAGATGCAGATGGGTGTCGATTATCGGGCAGGGCGGCATCGCAGTGCCTTTCGTTTTCAACGTCTCTCGGTCTCTTCATCCTAGCATATACATGCCCGCACCAAACTGTGGCATAATGCTTTTGTTGAGTACGTTTATAAACTTAGGTGAGAAAGGGACGCAGATGAGTGCAGCAGCGATCGAGGCGTGGCGTGCCGAGCAAGAGAAAAGCCTGCGGGCGGACAATAGTTGGTTGACGGTCGCCGGGTTGTTTTGGCTGCAAGAGGGCGACAACACCGTCGGCAGCGGCGACGACAACGACCTGGTCTTCCCGGCGGGTTCGTGCCCGGCACGGCTGGGCGTCTTCCACCGTGCCGGTACCACGGTGACCTTCACGGCTGCCGCCGGTGTCGGTTACACCGTCAACGGTGCCGCACCGAAAGCCGGCCAGTTGCAGGTCGACGGCGACGGCAAGTACACGCCCGACACCATCGAACACGGGAAGTTGAGCTTCTTTGTGGTGACGCGCCAGGAGCGCATCGGCATCCGTCTGCGCGACAACGACAGCCAGGCCCGCCGTGATTTCAGCGGCCGCGTCTGGTATCCGTATGACCCGGCAGCGGTCGTGACCGCAACGGTGACGCCGCCCACCGACAACAAGACGATTTCGATCCAGAATATCTTGGGCTACTACGAAGACACCCCCAGCGCCGGGACGCTGCACTTCACCTACCATGGCCAACAGCTGACGCTCGAGGCAATCGACGGCAAAGGCGCGCTCTTTGTGATCATGCGCGACAAGACCAGCGGCCACGAGACCTACGGTGCCGGGCGCTTCTTGATGGTGCCACCGGCAGTCGACGGAACGACGACCATCGACTTCAACAAAGCGGTGTCCCCGCCGTGTGCCTTCACCGCGTACGCCACCTGCCCGATGGCGCCGCCGGCGAATCACCTGCCCATCACCGTCGCAGCCGGCGAAAAGTACGTCGGCGAGCAGCACTGAGGCACACATGACACTGGACGCCTATACCCATCGCTACGTGGCCCCGACCGAACCGGGTTTGCCGACGATCTTGGTGTTGCACGGCACCGGTGGCGACGAAAACGACTTGCTCACGCTGGCGCAGCATATCGCCCCGGGCTGTGGGTTGCTGTCGCCGCGGGGGGATGTGCTCGAGCGGGGGATGCCGCGGTTCTTCAAACGCTTCGCCGAAGGGGTCTTTGACCTCGCCGACGTGCAATATCGCGCCGAACGACTCGCGACGTTTATCGGGGCGGCGGCGACGCACTACGGCTTTGCAGCGCGCAACGTCTACGCACTGGGGTACTCCAACGGTGCCAACATCGCAAATGCTGTGTTGTTGACGCAGCCGAGTGTGTTGCGGGGGGCGATGCTCCTACGCAGCCAGCTGACCTACGTGCCGCCGGTGCTGCCCAACTTGGCCGGGAAGGCGGTGTTTGTCAGTGCCGCCACCCACGACCAGCTCATCAGTGTCGCCGAGAGCACGCGCCTCGCCGACACGTTGCGCGGGGCCGGTGCCCAGGTCAGTATCGCCTGGCACGACGCCCAGCACGGGCTCATCAAGAGCGACATCGAGATGGCGGCCAGTTGGTGGAACGCACTGATCGCGTAGCGACCGGCTGAGAACTCTACAGAGAAGCGCCTCCGCTCGCGCGGGGGCGCTTTTCTTTGGCTCGTGCGGAATGGTCACAGTACGTGCGAAAACCAGTGGGCGTCACAGCAGCAGAGACCGGTCGGGCGTACCCCCACCGCCACAGGGCACTGTAGGGTATGGTGATATTCACATGTTAATTTTTGACCTATACGCTGAAAATATCACCGCGTTATCTTAGATTTACCGACGCTACGGCTACAGCTCAACGTCACCGATGCCTCCCGGCACGCACAAGACGCGATGGCACCGGATGGCTGGTACCTGCCGAGCGCGGAGCAAACTTCACATGTCCGCGCTTTGAATAAAGAAATCGGTTACTCCACACCACGCGCGCTAGAAGAGTTCCAACGGGATACAACGTGTTTTGTGTGCGGTGAATGCAGCAAAGTGCATCCGACCGCGTGTTGCCAGTATGTATCGTGGTTTAGTCAGGAGCTGACAAAAAACACAGCAGTATTTTCGTCTGTGAGAGAACCACGTCGCACAACACGAGTACAGAGATTGTTTGTTGATTAATTTGAACTGTGCTACGATTTGGTTCTCACAACGGTCTTTTTCAACTGAAAGAGTCAATATGCGTCGTGCAGCGCTATTGTTGGTGTGTCTGTTGTGCGTGCTGAGCATCCAGATGCTGGTGCCCAATCCGCCGCGTGCCCGTGCCTGGACCTGTACGGAGCTCCTCTGGGGCGGCGGGAATATCAGCGGGTGTTCGAATTTTGACAATCTCGACGCGAGTAACCGCTCGGTCAGTATGATGGATTTTTCGTCGAAATCGCTGCGGTCTGCCAATTTCACGAATGCATCGATTGGGTTTACCAAATTCAATTATGCGCTGCTCAACAATGCGGTATTCACAAATGCCTCTGGGAACTACCCGAAGTTCGGGAGCGCCAATCTCACAGGTGCGAATTTCCGCAATGCCAACCTGGCAGGTGCGGATTTCAGTAATGCCAATCTCACCAATACCGACTTTACCGGGGCGAATCTCCGCTACGCAACATTCAACTCTGCCAATCTCTCTGGTGCGAAGTTCGACAACGCTATCCTGTCGGAAGCAGTGTTTGATCGTTCGTATGTGGTGACAGACTCTCGGCCGGTCGAGTCATACCCGATGCCGTATCTGAGTTTCAACGGGGCGAATTTGGAGCGGACGTCGATCAATCTCGCGTACTGGCACCATGTCGACTTCCGAAATACCTGGGTAGAAGGTATGGTATTGACGAATGGTGAGCTGTCGCGGTCGTGGCTCAGCGGGATGAATGCAGGCAATAAAATCGACATCCGTATGACCGGAATGGATTATTCGCACTCGAACTTTTACGGTGTCGACCTGTACGCGATATATGTGAACGATTCGTGGTTCGATTATGCAGATCTGAGCAACGTATTGCTCAATTATGACCTGCAGTACCTCAGCGGAACACATTTCGACCACACGATCTGTCCCAACGGGGTCGATGCAAATATCGACACCAACGGGTACCCCTGCCAGACCAAATTGACAACGATGACCCCCTCATTGACGTATACACCGTCGCTGACGTACACCCCTTCGCTGACGCCGTCGCTGACCGATACTCCGACACCGACCGAGACGCCGTCTGCCACGACCACGCCGACTCCCACCGACACCCCCAGCCACACCCCGACGCTGACCGCCAGCACAACCCCGTCACCGACCCTGACCCCGACATTGACGTACACGATTACGCCGTCGCAGACGCCCAGTGTGACCCCGACGGGTATCGCGCATCGACTGTTGCTCCACCTCGATGCCGCAGACCCGGCGTCGTACCCCGGCAGCGGGACGACGTGGTACGACCTTTCGCCCCAGCACAACAATGCCACGATTCACAATGGCACTGGGTACAACGCAGCAGACGCGGCCTTTGTCCTCGACGGGGTCGACGACTACTTCAGCCTGCCGACCGGCTTTGCCGACTTCCGGCAGGGGTTGACCGTCATAGCCGCCGTGAAATTCAACAGCACCAATGGCAGTGGTCGGGCATTCGAGCGCATATTTGACTTCGGGAACGGTGCCGACAATGCGAATATCTGGCT
>JBJOJU010000375.1:0-2898 GCA_046046485.1 Chloroflexota bacterium
GGTACGAACGGAATCCGCCAGTGCCAGAGCCGATGCGCGAGCCGGTGATAGACGATTGCGTGCAGCCCAGGGTAGAGCAAGACCTCGGCGAGGTTGGTCGCCGCCGGGTCATTGCGAAAAATCGCCGCGATATCGGCACGCAGCAGTGCCCCGAACCCAGCCATCAGGCATCCGACCCGCTCGAGGCAGGGGTCGACGGTGCCGCGGGCGCTGGTGCGGCAGCGGGTGCGGCATCGGCTGCGGGTGCCGGTGTGCTCGCAGGTGCTGGAGTAGCGGCGGTGCTTTCACCGCTCTTGTTGGAGCGGTAGTCGTTGATGTGCCAGCCGCTGCCCTTGAACACGACACCAGCGGGCTGGATGACCCGGCGCACGCTGCTTTGACACGACGGACAGGTGCGTAACGGTTCGTCGTGGAACGACTGGAACTGCTCGAACTGCACCTGACAGGTGTCACACGCGTAGACGTACGTAGGCATGCCGGTCTCCCGTTTTCACAGACAAAGAATCCTGCGCACTCGTTGCACATGGGTCATTGTACCCCAGCCATATCGGGTGGGCAACCTGCGGCGAGGGCAGCGCGCAGCAGCTGCCCGTTTTCCCCACTATCGATCCCCCTCGAGTCGATGACCGTCGCCCCGTGCCACTGTGTACATGCCCAGTACATCGCCGCCAACGCCGTCGCGTCGCTCGGGCGCAGGACGACACCCGGTTCATCGTGGAGTGCCTTGATGGCAAAGACTCGCGCCGCCCGATCGACCTTGCAGTCGACCCGACCGATGAGGCGCTCCCCCAGCAGAATGGGCAAGGTGAAATAGCCGTATACCCGTTTGTGCGCCGGCGTGTAGCACTCAATGCGGTACTCGAAATTAAACAACTCCAGTGCTCGTTTGCGGTCCCACACCAGCGGATCGAAGGGCGACAACAGCGTGGCACCGTGCACGGGTTTGGTCAAACGGGCCAGGGCAGCGTGCGTCTCGGGGAGCAGGTAGGCCGGCCCGGCGATGCCCTCGATGTCGACCTCGAGGAGTTGCCCACGGGCGACGAGCGCTGCGACGAAGGGCTGTAACGAGCTCTGCATGCGGTAATAATCACCCAACCAGCGACTGTGCACGACCCCGAGCGCCCGTGCGGTCGCCAAGATTTGGTACTCGGCGGTCTCGACGCGACCGGGGAGCTGGCTTTCGTCCCAATCCGGCCGGATGGTTTCGGTGAGTGCATAGACGCGTTGGAACCCTTCGCGGCGGGCAATCATGACTTCGCCGCAGGCGAACAACGCCTCGAGCAGTTGTTTCTCGTGGGTCCAATCCCACCAATCCTTACGCTCGCCACTGGGCCGCGCAAAGGAGTTGGCGCGCACACTGCCGTGGGTACGGATGTGGTCTTTCATCGCATCTGCGGCTGCCCGATGCGTCGCGAGCAGCTTCGTCGCCCACTGAGTTTTGGTCCCGCGGGCGGTATCGGCCAACAGCCGGCGGTGATACGGGAACCAGGCGGGCGGGGCGAAACATGCTTCGTGGGTCCAGCATTCGAATATTTTGCGGTCGACCAACAGTTGATCCAGCCATGCGAGGGGGTATGCGCCGTGCCGACTCCACAACACGAAGTAGTGGCTGCGATTGACCACCGAGAGCGTGTCGATCTGCAGCATGCCCATGCGTTCGATCGTCGCGAGGATGTCGCGTGCAGCCCGCGCGGGGCGTTGTCGGTCGAGCCCTTGGGCGCGGATCATGATGCGCCGCACCTGGGAACGGGTCAGTGTGAGCGGCATTGTTCCTCGCTGGTGTTCTTCGGTGAGAATCTGATGAAAACGGCGCAGGGCTGGGCAAATGCACCTGCTGCTCCCTGCAGCGCCGGGCGCACCATATTATAATGAAAACGTTTTCGTACGTGAAAAGAGGTTCATTGCATGCGTAATCCCAAACCCCGTGGGCGTGCGGTACAGACCACGTCGCCGGTCGGCCGACTGCGGACGGTCTATGCCGTTTCTGTTGCCCTCACCCTGGTCATCCTGGTCGCCGTGGCCATTTTTGTCTATGGTGATGATGCGACCGACAACACCGCCATCGCCACGGCCACGATGCCCCCGGTGCGCGGCAGTGATATCCCCATGGGCAAAACCGACGACGGGCGCTACTTCTTGGGGAATGCCGATGCTCCGATCACGGTGGTCGAATATGCAGACTTCCAGTGCCCGGGTTGTGCGTTCTACTCCAATAATTTGTCGAGCGGCTTCGAAAAAGACTATGTCCAGACCGGGCAGGTCCGCTTGATCTACCAAGACTTCCCGTTGGCAATGCACCCCAACGCCGTGTACTCGTCGATCGCGGCGCGCTGTGCCGGCGACCAGAGCATCGGTGCCTTCTGGCAGTACCACGACCTGCTCTTCATCAATCAAGCGCAGTGGAGCGAACTGAGCGCGGCAGCAATCAAGTCGCAGCATCTCGGCTACGCCAAGCAACTGGGGCTCGACGAAGCGGCGTTCACGGCGTGCTACGAGCTGCCCGAGAGCGAGCGCACGGTGCGTGACTTCCAGAAGAAGTCGAATGCGCTGGGGTTGCCCGGCACGCCGTCGTTTGCCATCCAGGGCAAGGTGATGGACGGCAGTAGTGCCAAGAGCATCGACGACATGGATGCGTTGGTGCGTGCAGCCGTCGAAGCCGAATTGAAAAAGTAACTGACCCGACTGGGCATACTGCATCCCGATGCGGTATGCCCATTTTTGTGCCTGTACAAGAATTGACACAGCGCATCGCACAGCGGTATACTCTATCGTCAGTGCACTACTCAGATACGTCGGCCTACCCGACACGGAGGCACCAATATCGTGCGTAATCGCGAAGCCGTCCCCCTGCTGTTCATCTTGCTGTTGACCGCGCTCTGTACCTGGATTAGTTTCGCC
>JBJOJU010000387.1:0-3061 GCA_046046485.1 Chloroflexota bacterium
CAGGGGTATGCAGTCGGCACCCACGCTCCGGCGGCGGCCTGGGGGGCGGTCGACCTTGCAGTCGACGGTAACGGTGACGGCTGGTCCGACCCTGGTCCGACCGTCGGTGCACCGGTCGTCGCGGTCCATGGGGGGATCGCCCGAGTGGTCCCCAACAACTGGCTGGCCGGGAACTATGTGCGCCTGACCGACGAACTCAACGGCTACGCGACGGCATATGCACACCTCAAGAAGTTGAACATCAGCAACGGCGATCGTATCGAACCGGGCATGATTATCGGCTGGGTGGGCACCACCGGGTACTCGTCGGGGCCGCATCTGCACTACGAAGTCTATCGTGACGGGAAAAACGTCAACCCACTCTCCTACCTCGAGTGTTGGTGATACAATACTTCCACTGGACGCACCGCAGCGGAACCAATCGGTTCCGCTTTTTTGTAGCACGAAAGACACGGCATGAACCGCATTCTCGTCGCCGAACCGCTTGCCACCGAAGGGCTCGAACACCTCCACGAAGCCGGCCAGGTCGATGTGAAAACGACGCTGACGCGCGCCGAACTCCTCGCCATCATTGATCAATATGATGCATTGGTGGTGCGCAGTGCCACGAAAGTCGATAAAGAACTCCTCGCCGCCGGCACCCGGCTGCGGGTCATCGGCCGCGCCGGCACCGGGGTCGACAATATCGACGTCGAAGCCGCCACCCGCCACGGCATCATCGTCGTCAATGCACCTGCCTCGAACAGCGTGGCGGTCGCCGAACTCACCATCGGGTTGATTCTGTCGTTGGCCCGTCACATACCACAGGCACATTCCCACGTCGCCGGCGGTGGGTGGAGTCGCTCGAAATTCATGGGTCGCGAAGTCCGCGGTAAAACCCTCGGCTTGATCGGTTTCGGCCGCATCGGTGCCGAAGTCGCCCGCCGGGCACACGCCCTCGAGATGACGGTCGTCGCCTATGATCCGGTCGTGTCCACCGAGCGTGCCCAACAGTTGGGGGTCACCCTGGCGAGTGTCGACGATGTATTGGCACAGAGCGATTATGTGTCGCTGCATGTCCCGTTGGTCGAATCGACGCGGCACCTCATCAATGCCGCCCGGCTCAAACTGATGAAGCCCGGTTCGGTCATCATCAATGCCGCTCGTGGCGGGGTCATCGACGAACAAGCCCTCGCCGAAGCAATCGCCGCTGGCCGCCTGGCTGGTGCTGCCATCGACGCCTACGAGACTGAACCGCCGGTCAACAACCCGCTGCTAGGCGACCCGCGCATCATCACCATCCCGCATCTCGGTGCCTCGACTGTCGAAGCCCAGGCCATGACTGGGGTCGACGTCGCCCAGGGCGTCATCGACGCGCTCGCCGGGGCTTCCCCACGCTATGCCGTCAACGCACCCTACATCGCCCCCGAAGACGCCGGCTTAGTCACCCCGTACACCACGCTGGCCAAGAGTTTGGGCAAAATGTGTCTGGGTATCATCGAAGAGCCGATTACCCGCTACGAATTCGTCTACGCCGGCGAGTTGGCCACGACCAGCACTGCACCGTTGCGTATCGCCCTGCTCCAGGGGTTGCTGTCGGGGGTCAGCGCGCAACGCATCACCGCCATCAACGCGCCAGTCATCGCGAAAGAACGCGGTCTGCGTTTTTCCGAAACGACCCTCCCCGAGATCGAAAACTACGCCGGAATGCTCGAATTGCGGGCACACACGGCTTCTGGGGTCCGCGTCTTCAGCGGCACGGTCTTGCGTGACAAACCATATGTGGTCGAGCTCGATGGCTACTGGGTGACCTTCGAGCCGGTCGGGTCGTTGCTGTTCACCTACCACCGCGACCGCCCCGGCATGATCGGCCGCGTGGGGACGCTGCTCGGGGCCGTCGATGTCAACATCTCGAGCATGCAGGTCGGCCGCCTCGCCCCTCGCGAGCAATCGCTGATGGTCTTGACGCTCGACGACACCGTCCCCGCCGAAGTCGTCGCGTCGCTCGCCCGTGAGTCACACATCGAGCGTGCTGTCGCCCTCGTCCTCTAGACAACGCAGCAGCAGGGGAAAAGCGCCAGGGCTGCGCCCTGGCCCGTTCCGGCGCAGTGAGCACTGCCGGTTGGCGGGGGACGACCCGCGGTATCCACCGGCGCTCGCAACCCACAAAAATACCCCCCGTGGCAGCCTCGCTGCCACGGGGGGTATCTGCGTCCTCAGAGTTGTGCGGTGGGGGTCGGGATTTCGACCGACAACGCCTCCAGTTTGCCGAATCGCAAGCCCGAGCGCTCCTCGTTCAGCTCAGCGATGATGTGGTCGCCGGTGCTGTACGTCGACTTCATCAACTCGCGTGCGAGCGGCGTTTCGACGTGTCGCTGGATCGTCCGGCGCAAGGGGCGGGCGCCGTACGCCGGGTTGTACCCCGTCTCGACCAACCACTCTTTCGCTGCGGTGTCCAGGGTGAGGGTCAATCCCTGCTCGCTCAGCCGCTTCTGCACATCGGCAGCCAGGATATCGACGATCAGGATCAGCTCGTCCTTCGTCAGCGGGTGGAAGACAATCACCTCGTCGATACGGTTCAAGAACTCTGGCCGGAAGAAGCCCTTCATCGCGTCGTTGACCCGATTCTTGGTCGCTTCTTGGGTGTCGGCTACGTCGTTGCGCACCAGGCCGATACCCTGTTGTTTGACGTGCTCGGTACCGATATTCGAGGTCATGATGACCACCGTGTTGCTGAAGTCCACCGTGCGTCCTTGACCATCGGTCAACCGACCGTCGTCGAGCAGCTGCAGCATCGCGTTGAACACATCTGGGTGCGCTTTTTCGATTTCGTCGAACAAGACCACCGAGAATGGTTTGCGGCGAACCTTTTCGGTCAGCTGGCCACCTTCTTCATAGCCCACGTAACCGGGAGGCGAACCAAACAGTCGTGAAACGGTGTGCTTTTCACCATAGTCACTCATGTCGAGGGCAATCATGGCGTCTTCATCATCAAAGAGGAATTCAGCCAATGCTTTGGCAAGCTCGGTTTTACCTACACCGGTAGGACCAGCGAAGATAAAGGAACCAGCTGGACGCTTGG
>JBJOJU010000397.1:0-6370 GCA_046046485.1 Chloroflexota bacterium
GGGCGCACGCACTCGACCGACAATATGCGCTGACCAATAAAGGCACTGTTCGACTGGAGATAGCAGGGGGTAATGCCATGTTGTTTTTCGTACTCGGTATTCGCCGCTATCAGCGCACTGAATTCTTCGGGTGGCAACGGTGGGAAGACACGATACGAGAAGTCGGATTGTTCTGCAGCGCCGATCCTGTAGTGTTTACCTTGCCACCAGATAGCTTCTTCCGGTTTGTGGTTTGACATGATTCGACCCGCACGGTTGTTGAGCTCCGCCACGATCTGCTTACTCGTAGTGTCATGTGGCAGGGCCATGACATGACGGAGGCCAGCAGCATTTATTCCGCGTGAACCCCAGATAACCGCTGATCTGAAGTTGTTCTGAACGAATGCCGACTGCGGATTCCCGGAGAGGGTGTCGTGTATCGACGCGAGCCATGTTTTGCCGTTGCGCAGATCGTCCAGTTCAACGCAGGTCGTTAAAACGTCTTTCTCTTGTAGCGGCATCATTTGATGCTGCTGCTTTATGTGGCAGACCAGAACTTCTGACCAATCTCGGAAATCGCTGATTACTGCATCGGCTCGCTCCACGACCGTGACCAGCGTCCGAACTTGGATGTACGTACTAACGAACACCATGATATTGTCTCGGACTTTTTTGTCGACAGCGGTACTGCCGTCGAATAAACCCGGTACCATCGCATTCCATACAGTGAACAATTGACCGATGGCGCCTTCATCTGTCCCCCAACCAGCCAACACATGTAACGCCATTGCCCGAACCTCGTGTGCGTGTACCACGTTGTAGATGTACTGGACCGAGTCCTTTCGAAGCAAGTTGCGAGTCTACCGCTACCCTCTTCAGGGAAGTCTGCGGATCTTTGGGACCTATATGGAAATCATATGCAAAGTCGTGCTTGTCATGGAGACCGAGGTAGGCATCCAAAAACTCTGTCATTCTTGCCCAACCTTCGGAGAAGGCTTGGGACTTCAGGTATTCGGCGACAGTTTCATCGTCGAATCGCCCCATGGTAAGTCTTTTTAGTTTCGAACCCAGTATGCGAGGCGCTCTACGCTGGGCGAAAGGTGCAGTGAGCCACTTCGCAAGTGATGCGTTGGGATGCAGCTCAAAGAGCAATGTTTCGACTATGAGGCGCTTATTCGGTGCAACCAACTGCATTATCTTTGTGTGCAACTGCTCGAGTGTTTCACGAAATGATTGGTAGTAATCAATGTCGTTTGTCCAGGACCCAACGCGTACTAGCACGCCCTTGAACCAATCGATGGGGCCGATGTTCACCATCACCTTCTGGAATGTTTGCGATAACTCTTCGCTCATGATGGCATGGCAAGCGATTTCGACGTCTGTCATGCGCAGCGATTTGTCTCCGCCGACATCAGGCGTCTCTAAATAATAGAACCGGTACTCTACGTTCGTAAAGTCCACTCCCGATTCATCGGTGATAGGTGCAGCTTGTTCGTCCTGCATTCCCGTCTGTCTGTACGCAAGCGCTGCTTCGTGTAGAATTGCCATCGCGGCGTTGGTTTTCGGAAAGTTTCTGTACGCACCTATTGTGTTGTATGTCCACGCGCCGAAACGGATAAACCGCACCGAAATGTATGCACCTGGCATTTTCTTTCTGAAGTACTTCGCTGCAGCTGATGCTACATGCTGTGATATTCCCTGACCTGTTGAACCGCACATCGATGAAACGACATATATTTCGACACTTTCATTCGCAGATGGTGGATTCTGTGTAATCATCTCTGCAAATGTCTTGTCCAAATGCTCGTGGACAATTGGTCGATAGAAATAAACACTTGTCAAGGCAGGAAATGGTTCCTGCCTGTCGATAATTGGTTTCGGTGCGAGTTCACGTGCTAATGAGTGGGAGAGCATGATAATTTTCGAGAGCGAAGCGATTTCCTCCATCAACGGAAGATACGGCGCCTCAGCCGACCGAAGTTGGCGTGTCAGTTCAGTAAATTCCTCGACTGCAGTAGCAACTGTCGCCAGCCTCACCTCGGCGTCGTGACGCTCATGCACCGATGTGCTCAAGTTGTCCAGAATCGCTTTGAGTTCACGATACAAAGATGATTCAGCGGCTTGCGCTTCCAACAGCCATTCATATTTTGCAATTAGCTGTGAATATGATGATATTACTCGAGTGAGTTCTGATTGTTTACTCTCCTGCGCACGGTTCAGAGCGTCGATTCTGGAATTGATATTCTGCATAAAACTTAACCAGGTGTCACCCGCAACCGGGATTGGGAAGTTGATCGTTTTTTTGTCGTGCTGCAAAATCGTCATTTCGCTAGCGACATCAAACTGTATCAAACCATCAATACCCAATGTTCCCCGCTTATCGACTAGTCCTTTCCCTGCGCCACCACACACAAAGAGATACCGCTTCGTCATTTTGCTGCCTTACAATCACAGAAATATCACAGTGCATTGCTTTCACTCACATTATTACGCGTAATTGGCATTAGTTGTCAATATGTTCGAGTTAATCGCTCAATGGAGTGGCACCATCCGGATTTATCAATCACGGTTGCCTTCCGCATCGATAGGTTTCACCACGTCCAGACTGTCAATGCATAGCTGCCAGAGTGACATCTGCCGACCGGGTGATTCATCGATATCTCACAATTTGGGTACACCGGCAGTTCGCCATTACGACTTTCAGAGCGATTTCTGATTCGTCCTCTTTACATCACCCCTGCCAGCTGATCGCGATCTGCAACAGCACGTCGCGCGCGCCGCCGGCGCGGTGATAGGGCAGCAGGCTGACCGAGAGCGAACAACCGACGCCGTAGAATTCTTTCGCCGCCTGCTGCCAAGCTGCTTGGAACTCCGCCCGCGCGTCGCCGCGGGGCACAAAGCGCATCGTCGCATTCCCCTGACGCTGTTGGTACATCCGCACCAGATACTCAGCCAACGCAGCCTGACCGACCAACGTATAGCGCGGTTCGGCGTAGATCAGCCCGATACGTTGGGGGATAGTGCGCAGAAACGCACTCGCCGGGTGTTTCTGCTGCAGCGCCTGGGTCAGTGCATCCAGATAGCGCACCCGTGCCGCCGGGTAGGGCAGGGCACCCGGTTCGCTGAGGGGGGTATGGTCGCCGCGGATTTCGGCGTCGCTGAGCAGGTAGTAACTGTAGGCAGCATGCGTCGTCGGTGCGTCACTGCCCGGTCGCCCCCAGGTCACGTCGAGGTGGTACCACGACCCATCGAGGCAGACCATGTTCCAGGCGTGGGGCGTGCGCGTCTCGTTGGCCTCGCCGTCGACGATGCGCACCGGGATCCCCACCAGCGCGCACCAATACGCCGTCGCCTGGGCATACCCGGCACAGACCGTGCTACCACGGATCACCCCGTCATACGCGGTACTCGCCACCCGTGACTGGTCATACGCGACATTGGCGACCAACCAATCGTGGATGACCAGGAGCTGCTCGTGGGTCGACATCGTCGGGCGCAGCAGCGTCGCCGTCAGGGTGCGCAGTTTTTCCATCACCGCAGCGTACTGGGCTGCGCTTTCGCGGTAGGCCACCTGCAGGGTGATGGTCAGCGTCGACCCTCGCTGCTCACGGCCCAGTTGGATATGATCGACCACTGCCCGGTGCATATCCGGCGCTGCCGCCAACAGCCGTTCGTGCAGGCCGGGCGTCTCGTACACGCTGCGCGGGCCGTCAAAGCGCCAGCTGCGCTGTTCGGCACGTTCGGCGAGCTGGGCATCGACCTCGGCCTGCAATTCGGCGAACGAATGGACCACGGCACGTGCCATCAGGAAGCGCTCCGACGGATGTGCCCGACCCGTTCGGACGCCGGCGGGTGACTGTAATGCCACGCGGCATACCACGGGTCAGGAGTGAGCGTGCCGGCATTTTCGCGGTAGATACTCACCAGCGCCGCTGCCATCGCGTCGGCGCTGGTCTGCGCCACGGCGTAGGCGTCTGCCTCGAACTCAGCGACGCGCGAGCGCCAGGCGACCAGCGGGTCGACGAAAAACGTGCATGCCGGGAGCACCAAGAGCAGCGCCAACAGCCGACTCCCCATCCCGGCATCGGCGACACCGATCGCTGCCCAGACCGCTGGCTGGGTCATCAACCAGCCGACGACGGCGAACCCGATCAACGACAGCACGGCGAACCCGGCGATCATCTGCGGGATATGGTGACGTTTGTCGTGGCCGATTTCGTGCGCGAGCACCGCTTCGATCTGCGCGTGGTCGAGCTGCGTGAGCAAGGTGTCGTAGAACACGATGCGTTTGGCGTTGCCCAACCCGGTGAAATAGGCGTTGCCGTGCCCGCTGCGCCGCGAGGCATCCATCACGTACAGACCGGCAGCACGGTAACCGGTGCGAGCCAACAAGCCCTCGATGCGGTGCTGCAGTTCGGCGTCATCCAAGGGCGTGAAGCGATTGAACAGCGGTGCGATGAACGTGGGAAAGACCCAGATGCCCACCAATTGGAACACCAACAGCAAGCCCCACCCCCACAACCACCAGCTCGTGCCCGCCTGCGCGACGACCCACAGAAACAGCGCAATCAACGGGCCGCCGATGACCAGCGTCAGCGCGGTCGAAATCAGCAGGTCCGTCAGAAAAATCCGCGGCGTGGTCTTGTTGAAGCCGAAGCGCACTTCGACGACGAAGGTACGGTAGAGCGCCAGAGGGATCCCGACCAGGGTCGAGATGAGCAGAAACGCCACGATGAGCACCACGTCTGCGGCCAGTGTTCCCCAGCTGCCCACGACCGCCGCAGCCCACTGCTGCAGCGCGGTGATCCCACCGCCGAGGGTCCACACGAGGGTGATGAGCAGTGACAGCACGAGATCGACCCGCTCGAGGCGTGATTTTGCGTTGCTGTAGTCGGCGGCGTGGCGGTGCTGCTCGAGGGTTATCACGGCTGCGAAATCGGTCGGGACCGCACCACGATGCGCCCGGACATGGGTCGACTGACGGTACGACAGGTACAAGAGCACCGTGGTCGCCAGCAGCAGCAGACAGAGAAAAAGGATGGTGAGCGGCGTCATTTCTTTCCTTATGACAAATAAAAAGAGAAACGCGGCGATGGGTATTTCTGTCATACTAGAGCATCACCGCAAAGGATGCAACGATGCAACACCCCATCACCGACCCGCTGGGCCTGCGCGCCGAGTTTCCTATCACCGAACGCTTCAATTATTTGAACTGTGCCGCCATCGCGCCGCTGAGTCACGCCGCCCGCAACGCGGGCATCGCGTTCCTCGACGAGCGCATGTACGAGCCCTGGCCTGACCCAGCGCCGATGGGGTTGATCCGCCTGCGCCAGCGCAAAGACCGGGTACGGGCGGCATTTGCGCGCCTCATCGGTGCCGATGCGGGCGAAATCGGGTTGACTGAGTCGACCAGCGCCGGCGAAAACATCGTTGTGCGCGCGCTCGACCTCAAACCGGGCGACGAAATCATCGTCGACGCCCTGCACTTCGAATCGAGCTTCTTGCTCTACCGCCAGCTCGAGCGGTCGCACGGCATCGTGTTGCGCATCGTCGCCCACAAAAACGGTATGGTCGACCCCGAAGACATCGCCGCTGCCTGCGGCCCGCGCACGCGGATGGTGTCGGTGTCGTGGGTCTCGAACCGCAACGGGTTCCGCCACGACGTGGCCCAGATCGCGGCGATTGCCCACTCCCACGGCGCTTTTTGTTATGTCGACGCGATCCAGGCTGTGGGCACGTTCGTGATGGATGTCCACGCGGCCGACATCGATTTCTTGGCGTGCGGCAGCTATAAATGGCTCTATGCGAATTTCGGCGTTTCCTTTCTCTATGTGAAAAATGCCTTGCTCGACCGCATCCCCTCGGATCGCTTCGGGCACACCCATGTCGCCAGTGCGACCGACGATCTGCAGTTCACGGTGAAAACCGACGCGAGCAAGTACGAATACGCCGCCATCGCCCACACGTCGGTGGCCCAACTCGAAGGCGCGCTGAGTCTCTTCGAGCGCGTCGGTATCGCTGCCATCGAACAGCACGGGTTGGCGTTGGCGAACCGGTTGTGGCAGGGGCTTGAGGCAGCCGGCTGCGACATGTTCACCCCGCCCCACACCCAGTCGGCGATTGTGTCGATCATGACCCACGAAAAAACCGCTGCCCTCGACGCGGCCCTCAAGGCCAACAACATTGCCTACCTCATGCGCGAAAACAACACGTCACTGCGGCTGGGTTGTGCGATGTTCAACACCGCCGCCGAGATCGATCAGTGTGTCGATGTCATCCGGGGGGTGATGCGAGCTTAGGGTGGTACGGTTCGCGCAGAGGCGCAGAGGAAGAGAGCGGTTCTCACACGGAGGCGCGGAGAGAGAAAGCGGTTCTCACTCGGAGGCGCGGA
>JBJOJU010000035.1:0-10617 GCA_046046485.1 Chloroflexota bacterium
GGGGGATGCCCTGGTGTGCGCCCACCACGGTGCCGTTGGCATCGACGATCTGTCCCGGCGCGAATGCATCGGGGCGCTGGGTTTTGACAAATGAGCGGTAGTCGCGGTCGGGGACAAAACAAATGTCTTGGCTTTCGGGGCGTTCGGCGGTGGCCAGATCGAGCTGGCTGGCCAGGGCGCGCACCTGTGGTTTGTCCATGCCACCCAGAGGGAACATCAGCCGCGAGAGTTCCTTTTGCCCCAACATGTGGAGCATGTACGACTGGTCTTTGCGCATGTCGACACCGCGGTACATCCGCCATTGCTGGCCGTCGTGGATGTTTTGGACGTAGTGGCCGGTCGCGAGTGCGTCGAACCCGAGCAACTCGGCGCGTTCGAGCAAGACGCGGAACTTGAGATCGCGGTTGCAGGCCATGCACGGGTTGGGGGTCATGCCGGCGGTATACGCGTCAGCGAAATAATCGATGACGTGTTTCTTGAAGTCTTTTTGGTAGTTGAAAACGTAGTAGGGAATACCCAGTTGGGCACAGACGCGGCGTGCGCCCGAGACCATTTCCATCGAGCAGCAGCGGCTTTCGACGAGTTGATCGCCGTCGCCTTCCCACAGGTGCATCGTGACACCGGTCACCTCGTGACCCGCGTTGTGGAGCAGTGCTGCCACGACCGAACTATCGACACCGCCGCTCATCGCGACCATTACACGCGCCATACCGACTCCTTGCGCACAGACAATTCTATTATACCCGGGTCGGCGGCGGGTACGATGAGACTTCGATGGGTCACTCGGCGGCGTGGGGGGTGACCGTGGTCGCCAGTACAGCGGTCGCACCGGCGCGGCGGAGTGCAGCAGTGATGTCGTCGCGATCGCTGGGGTCGATGACGGCATAGACGACGCCGCCGGCGCCCGCACCGGAGAGTTTGGCGCCGTAGGCACCGGCGCGCTCGGCTGCATGGACGAGGGCGTCGATCTGGCTGTTTGAGACGCCGATTTCGCGCAGGAGTGTCTGATTTTGGCGGGCTGCCATGCCTAAAAGCGGCGCATCGCCGCGGGCCAATGCCGCTTGGGCGACGTGGGTGCAGGCGGCGATTGCGTCGAATACCGCTTCGTAGTGGGCCGAATCTGCATCGTGGCGGCTGCGCACCCCCGCGACGGCGAGGTGGGTCGGGCTACGAACCCCGGTGTCGGCGATGAGCAGGTGGAACGGCGCGCCGATGGCGAGCGGGGTAATGAGTGGGCTCTGCGCACGACCGTCGGCCGCTGGCGCACGCCGGCAGAATCGAATCGGCTGGTCGTAGGCGATGACGGTGTTGTCGATGCCGCTGGGGGTGCCGTGGAGGCGCTGTTCACTGCGGTACACCAGGCCAGCGATCTCTTCGCGGCTGACCTCGCGGGCGTACCAACGCGCGCAGGCGCGCACGAGGGCAGTCGCCACGGCGGCTCCGCTGCCCATCCCACTGGCGATGGGGATGTCGGATTCGACGGTGAGGATGAGATCGGGGATGGGGATACGCCACTCGTGCAACACATCGGCGAGCAACGCGAGCAGTGGGTCGTCGTCGACGCCCAAGGTGCCGCTGCGTTGGATATCGGGCATGTGGACGACACACCCACTATGGGGCACACCGGCGGTCACCGATACACTGACGCGGATATCGGGCAGGGGCACTGCCAGCGCCGGCCGGCGATAGACGACGCTGTGTTCACCAGCGATGATGAGTTTGGCCGAGGCATGGGCGGTGACGCTGGGCATCGCCGGTCATTCCCATTCGATGGTCGCCGGCGGCTTCGACGAGATGTCGTAGACGACCCGATTGACCCCTTCGACTTCGTTGACGATGCGGTTGCTGACTTTGGCCAAAAACGGGTAGGGAAGATGTGCCCAGTCGGCCGTCATGAAATCTTCGGTGGTGATGGCGCGCAGTGCGATGACATCGGCATAGGTGCGCCCGTCGCCCATCACACCCACACTCTGGACCGGCAACAACACCGCGAACGCTTGCTGGGTGCTGCGGTAAAGCCCGGCCGCTCGGAGCTCGCTGATGAAGATGTAGTCGGCTTCACGCAGGATGTCGGCGCGGGCTTTCGAGACCGGACCGAGGATGCGGACGGCCAGGCCGGGGCCGGGGAAGGGGTGCCGCCAGACCCAGTCTTCGGCGAGACCGAGTTCGATGCCGGCGGCACGCACCTCGTCTTTGAAGAGATATCGCAACGGCTCGACCAGGGTCAACGTCATGTCGGCCGGCAGACCGCCGACGTTGTGGTGGGTCTTGATGGTGACGCCTTTTTGGCGGTCGGGGGCTTTCGACTCGATGACGTCGGGGTAGAGCGTCCCTTGCGCCAAGAAGGTCGCGCCGTCGATCTTGCTGGCTTCGCGCTCGAAGACGCGGACGAATTTCTCACCGATGATCTTGCGCTTTTTCTCGGGGTCACTCACCCCGGCGAGTGCACCGAGGAACTCGTCACTGGCATCGACGTGGATGAGCTTGATGCCCATCTGGTCGCGGAACGTGTGCACGACTTGTTCGGCTTCGTGGAGCCGCAGCAGGCCGTTGTCGACGAAGACGCAGGTCAGGTTTTCGCCGATGGCGCGGTGGATCAGCAACGCGGCGACCGCCGAGTCGACGCCGCCCGACAGCCCGCAGATGACGTTGCCCGTGCCCACTTGCTGGCGGATGCGCTCGATGGCGTCGGCGACAAACGACGACGCGCGCCACGACGGAGTCGCTTGGCAGATGTCGAGGGCGAAATGGCGCAGCACGTCGCGACCGTTGGGGGTGTGGACGACTTCGGGGTGAAATTGGATGCCGTACCAGCGTCGCGCCGGGTCCGCCATCGCGGCGAAGGGGGTACTGGGGTTACTGGCGAGGGGCACAAAACCGTTGGGAATCGATTCGATGTGGTCGCCGTGGCTCATCCAGACAGGTTGTTCGGCACTCATGCCGGCGAAGAGCGTCGAGTCGGTGTCGAGGGTGATCGTCGCGCTGCCGTATTCGCGCTGTGGTGCTTTGACGACCCGACCACCCAGCGCATGGCTCTGGAGCTGCATGCCATAACAAATCCCCAAGACGGGGACTCCGGCGTCGACGAGCCAGCTGGGCAAGGCAGGTGCACCGTCGTCGTAGACGCTGGCAGGGCCACCTGACAAGACGATTCCTTTGACATCGCCGCGAAGGACCGTTGCCTGTGGGGCGTCATACGGGATGAGCTCGGAATAGACCCCGATTTCGCGCAAACGCCGGACGATGAGTTGGGCGGTCTGCGAGCCAAAATCGAGGACCGGTATGGTATGTGTCATGGTACTATCCCATCAGGCAGGTGTGCATTCCCTGCATTATACCAATCCCCTACCGCGCTGCTTCGGGAGTGCTGATGCCCGCCCAAGAAATCTACCTCATCCGCCATGCCACAGCCGAGGCAACGAGTGCTAGCCGCAACGACCGCGACCGGAATCTGACCAGTGCGGGCATCGACGAAGCGCTCTGCTGTGCCCGGTGTCTGCAGGCACTGGGGATCGTCGTCGACAGCATCCGCACCAGCCCGATTGCCCGCGCACGCCAGACGGCCGAGATCATCGCGCACCACTACGACCTGCCGGTGATCGTCGACGAGCGGGTCGGCCCGGGGTTCGATGTGGCGGTCATGCAAAACTTCGCCGCTGCCCGGGGCGTGCGCGCACTGGCATTTGTATCACACGAACCCGATATCGACTGGATCGTCTGGTCGACCACCGGCATCAAACAACAGACGCAAACAGCCAGCGTGACTCGGCTCGAACCAGCCGGGTCACGCTGGAAGCGTGCGTTCTATTTGGCGCCGCCGGCGCAAGCCGCGGTGCTGGCCCACGGCGATCCGTGGAGCGCGCTCACCGGTTCAGGGGAGCCACTGGATGGGTGAGCCGTCGTCGACGGGTGCGGTGATTTTCTGTGCGGGGACGCCGCCCGGCTCCCACAGCCAGACCTCGCCGGGTTCACCGACGTGTCCGTAGTCTTCGTTGGGGGCGATGCCGGCGTTCCATTCCGGTGGCAGGACGACCGCGACTGCGGTGCCGCTGGGGTTCCACGCGCTGTGCTGCGCGCGGTGTAGAACCTCGCCCAGCGGGCTCCCCACGGCGGGGAAGCTCCCGTCGGGCAGGTAGACGTCGCGGCTGCCGCTGGTGGTCGCAAACGCCGCCTGCCAGACATCCCAACCGGTCGAGCCACGGGCATTGCCCACATTTTGGGTGGTGACGAGGTAGCGGGTATTGTCGGGGGCGGCAGAGACACTGCGTTGCCAGCCGGCGGTGCTGTCGAGGAGCTGGCTGGTCGCGTCGTGGGCGTCGACGCGCACGAGCAGGTTGATGTCGGTTTCGACGCGCATGCCGATGAACAGGTTGACATACAACGCGCTGCCGTCGGCGCTCCAACTGGGCAGGTATGCGACCATGCCTTGGCCGGGTTGCCCGGTTTCGCCACCAGTGGCCCGGACCGGGTCCCAGCCGTTTTGGCCGGCGGCATTGATGAGATGGATGGTGTTGCCGGCGGTGAAGCCGGGGTCGGCGGCTGACGGGTCACTGCGGGTCGGTCGGCTGGCATAGGCGATGCGCTTGCCGTCCGGCGAAATCGCCGGATCGCAGCCCTCGCCCAGGGCGACTTCTTGCGGCGCTGTCAGCGTGCGGGCGACCACGGTCGATTCGCGACAGAACGCCGCCCATTCGAGCCAGGTCGTCTGCTGGCCGCTGTCGGCGCTGCTGGCGGCATAGACGAAGCCGCTGCTGTCGGGGAACCACGCGAGGGTTGCCAACGAACGATTGTCGTCGGTCAATTGGTGGGCGTCTGTGGCGTCGCGGCGCACCAGCCAGAGTTCACCCGTTGCACCGCTGCCCCGGATCGCCGCGATGGTCTGGCCGTCGGGCGCTGCACGGAACGCTGTGACCCCTGACAAAATGGTGCGCCGACTTCCGTCGGTGATCGCCACGCCCACGAGATCGCCGCCGCTCAGGAGCAGCAATTCGCCGCCGGTGGGGACGACCTGGGCTGCACTGGTGGCTGCCGGTGTCGCACTGGGTGCGGCGGCTTCGGGTGCGCTGGTCGCCGTCGGTTCGCTGGGGTTGGTCGGTGTTGCCGGGGTGTCGGTTGCAGTACCCGGCGTCGTGGTGGCGACGGGGAGCGGAGCGACACACGCCGTCAGCAACAGGAGCCACAAAACCAGTATTCGGCGATGCATCACGACGCTCCTCCTCGGCTGGCCCGGGACAGGCGGGCTATGCACAGCACCACACAGACGCAACTCCAAAACCACTGCACGGCGACGGTGAGAATCCACATCGCTGGGCCAGTGAATGCGAAGCCCATCACCGAATATGGCTCACTCCAGACATTTCCCATGCTGATGCGCTCCTGGGTGAAGAGAATCGCGGCGTATGGGTGGACCGCCAGGATTGTGTGGTACCAGGTGGCCGGGTTTTCTCCGAATACTGCTGAGAATAACAACGGCACCACAAAGACAAACACTGGTAATACCAGCAAGATTGCCACGATCGTCGCCACCGCGTACCCGGTCGCGGTGATGGCGGTCTGGGTGCATGCAGACCAGTAGACTCCGATACAGGTGAAAAACAACGCCGCGCTCATGATGAGGATGTAATGAATAACGAGTTCGCCGACGTCGACGCCGCCGATGAGAAACGTCATCGCCATCAGGGGAGTCAGTGCAGTCACAAAAAGCAGACAATAGGCCATCGTGGCGGCGATTTTCCCGAAAACAATCTGCGCAGGGCGCAGCTGCGTCAGCACCACCAGGTCGAATGTCTGGCGTTCGCGTTCACCGGCGATGCTACTCGCCGCCATCAAGGGGGCTATCACCGTCACCGACACCAAAGCGGTCACCACGAGTGCGAGAAACACACTCTGACCGTCGCTGCCGTTGAAGGCGCCTTGGCCGTTGTTCGACGCGTAGTCGGCGCTGTAGATGAGGATCGCGATCGTCGCGACCAGGAGGAGCGCACCACACAGGAGCCAGTACGAGCGCGCAGTGCGTAGGCGGCCACGCAGTTCGCGGAGCAACACCGGATTAAGCTCGTTCATGGGAGACCTCCGGTGCACGGGGTGTGGTCAGATGCAAAAACGCTTGCTCGAGCGCGGTCGCGGCTGCACTGTAACTGGCGACCGCGACCCCGTCGACGACGAGCGCGTGCAAGAGAGCGGCGCGACTGGTCGCGCTGCCGTCGCCCGACAGCTCGTAGCGTAGTGGGTCATCGCTGCGCTGCCGGCAGGTATACCCCTGCTGGAGTGCGATTGTTTCGACCGCGCTGTGCGGCGCGGCGAGCTGCAGGTGGATGTTCTGTTGGCTGGCGGCGTGGGTCAGCGCGTCGATGGTGTCGTAGGCGACGGTTTTTCCGGCCGCCAAGATGAGCATGTGGGTGCACAGATCAGCCAGATCCGAGAGGATATGCGAGCTGATGAGAATCGTTTTCCCCTGCTCGTGCAGCGTGTGCAACAGGGTGCGGAGCTCGATGCGTGCGCGTGGGTCGAGCCCACTGGCGGGCTCGTCGAGTACCAAGATGTCGGGGTCGCGCAGCAACGCCCGGCCCAGGCTGAGGCGTTGTGCCATCCCCCGCGACAGGCTCATGACGTTTGTATCGGCGCTGTCGGCGAGCCCGATGCGTGCCAGCGTCGTCGGGATGAGTGCAGTGCGGGAGGTCGCTGGGATTTCGTCACAGCGTGCATAGAAATCGAGGTACTCTGCTGCCGTCATCACTTCGTAGACGCCGAAGCTGTCGGGCATGTAGCCGATGTGCCGGCGAGCGTTGGCGGGGTCGGTGCACACCGACACACCGTCGATGGTGATATCGCCGCTCGTCGGTGGGATCAAGCTGACCAACATGCGCAAGAGTGTCGTTTTGCCGGAGCCGTTGGGGCCGATGAGGCCCACCGTGGCGCCGCGAGGGATGGTACACGACACATCTGTGACCGCCTGTGTCGTCCCGTAGCGTTTGTGGACCGCATGAAACTCAATCACTGGCGTTCTCCCCCGTCGTCGGCTACGCCCCCGTCGGTGTCGATGTGTCGGTGCGGACCATCACATACACGCCGAGATCGCAGATGCCGCTCAAGATTTGGCTGGTGCGTTCGATCCGGAAGTACGGTGCCATCAACGACTGATAGTGTGCATCAGAGCGGATATTATCGCCGCGGTCGAGCCAATGCATCGCTCGGCCGAGCAGGTTCCAAGCATTCTGTGCGGGGATGTCTTCGAGCATCAACACCCGCCCACCCGCTCGCACGACGCGGTGCAGTTCGCGCACACAGCCGCGCACGGTGTCGTCGTCGAGGTGATGAAACACTCCCAAGATGAGTGCCGCGTCGAACGTCCCCGTCGCGTAGCCCATGGCCGCACCGTTCATGACCGAGAGCTTGTAGGGGTGGTTCCGCCGTGCATAGGTGACATAATGACGGGCGATGTCGAAGCCGTAGTAGCGATCAGCGGGGAAGCAGCGGGCAAATTGCCCGGTCCCACAGCCGAAATCGAGGAACTTGCGGGTCTGGTCGCCGTCGTTGGGGTGGAGCTCTTGTTCGATGAGACGGTAATCGGCATGAAAACCGGCTTCGGCGATAGAGCGGAACAAATCCCACACCGCGGGTTGGCGCGCGATGGCGTCCAGGAGCTTCTGCAGCATCGATCTACTCCGTCTCGGTCGCATGCGATAGTGCCGGCCGTTGTGCCAGACACATCAATGATACTCCATAGGGCAGGGTGTAGCCAATGCGCACCAGCCATGCTTCGGTCGCCAACGCCCGGCTTCCGATCCATTGTTCGATGCGCGAGGGCTGACGCAGCACCGACGTCGGTTGCGCGGTGGGGTCTGGTGCTTCGAGAATCTGCAGCAGCAGATAGAGCGGCATGAGCAGGCAGTTGACCGCGGTGATACGGCGCACGACCAACCCGGCATCGGTGCACAACTGTGTCAACGACGCCTGGGTGTAGCGGCGCTGGGTGTGGACGCGGTCGTCGTGGGAGCCCCGTAGCCATTCGTGGGCGGGGACGCGCAGCAACAGAAACCCACCGGGCGTGGTCACGCGGGCGAGTTCCTGGATCGCAACACGGTCGTCGATGACCGCCCGGTGGTACAACACGTCGGAGCAGGTCACGAGATCGACGCATGCATCCCTGACGGGTATGGCTTGAATGTCAGCGCGGAAAACCGCGTGGTGCTGGGCGGCGTGTGCCAACGCGTCCATGCTGTAGTCGAAGCCGTAGGCGCAGCGGGCCTGCGTATGGTCGAGCGCGCCGCCGGTGCCGCAGCCCGCATCGAGGAGGAGCTGCGGTGGTGGGAGGTCGTCGGTCAGGGCTGCGGCGAGTGCGCGCATCCCGACGTACCACCAGTGGGTTGCTTCGACTTGGGCCATCGCGGTGTATTCGTGTGCGTCCATGGGTACCACCAGAGATTGACGATGCAGGGGTTCGGTTTTACACTAACCGCTATACGACAGTTGTATTCGTCGGAAAGAGTCGCGAATTGAGGAGGTCGCCATGCGGATTTCTCCCACGAAAGTCGATGGATACGCCGAGCGCTTGGTCGACGTGCTGGCCGATACCGACGGTGTGTTGTTCGAATGCGACGACGCCGAACTGCGCGTGGCCATCGTCGACATCATGACCGACGAGTTGATGCAAGAAGAACGCCTCGATGCCGAGCTGCACGAGTTGTTGCACGCCAAACTGCGCTTCGAAATCTCGATGGGGCGCGTCAACTACGACGAACTCTTTCGCAAAGCCAAAGCCCAAGAGATCCGCAAACGCGGCATCATCATCTGAATCATACCAGCGCAGCGAGATCGAACCACGGCCCGCCTTGGCACGCCAAGCGCGGGCCGCTGCGTGTCTGTACGCGACACTGCTGGCACGATTGGCTCGCACAGGGCATCGGGGCGGTGACACACACCGCGGTCAACGATCGCCCGGGGCGGAGTCGCGTCTGGCGGATGATGTGGCGGATCGCACTGACCACCGGCAGACTCGCTGCGATATAGACGTGATCGGCCCAGCGGATGAGGTCGGGTAGGCGTTTTTCGGCGATGCGCAAGACGCTTTCGGCCCCTGCGAGATACTCGACGTCGATGGGCAGCAGCTGCGGCGCGATGTGGAGGTGCGGCGTCATATCGCCGGCGACAAAGGTCACGGCGGTCTGTTGGGCGTGCAGGCTGTGCACCATGCCCAACATGCGCAGAGCGCCTTCCCCCTGCCCGATGCACAACGCGGTCCCGCGTGCAGCCATCGGAAACGGCAGTCGGCCGTAGGGACCCGCGACGTCGATAGTTTTGCCGACGGGTTGCTCGCTCAACCAGCGCAGGCCGTCGTCGCTGTGGGGGGCGACGACGACGCCGATGCGGCCGACTTTCACGTCGACCTGAGTCACAAACACACTGCGCAGCGCGAGGCGTTGCGGGTACTGGGCGTCGTCGCAGCGCAACTGGATGAACTGACCGGGATTGCAGTGCGCTGCCAGCGCAGCAGCCTCGAAGGCAACCCAGTGCAGCTGCGAGCCGGGGGCTGCAGCTGCGGGGCGCGATTCAACGATGGCCAGGCTGTGGGTGCGCACGGTTAGCGACGGTGCCGCATGTGACCGTAGAGCGCTGCTGCGCCTAACAGCCCGATGCGGTCGCCCAGCTCGGTCATCACCACGGGCACGTCGCGGTATACGGTCAGGGCACGCTGGGCGATGACCTGTTTGGCGCGTTCGACCAACTGCGGGTTGTTGATGGCGACGCCGCCGCCTAGGATGATTTTGGCGGGGCTGTAGAGGTGCAGCATATTGACGAGACCGGCGCCCAGCGCCTCGCCTTCGTCGTCCATCAAGCGCAGCGCTACTGCGTCACCTGCGCGGGCGGCTTGGGCGATGTGGTGCCCTTGGACGCTGTCGGCGGTCGTCAGCTGGTGCAACGCGGTGGTCGCATCGGCGCGCATGGCGGCGGCGGCGCGGGCAGCAAAACCGGGGCCAGCTGCGGTGTCTTCCCACGATTTGCGGGTCTGCCAGTCGATGATGTGGTGCCCGACTTCGCCGGCGGCACCGCGGTGCCCGAGCAGCAGATGGTCGTCGATGATGACGCCGCCGCCGATGCCCGTGCTGACCGTGACGTAGACCAGATCGCGCAGCCCCTTGCCGGCGCCGTAGATCCACTCACCGACGGCGGCGGCGTTGGCGTCGTTGCCCAATTCGACGTCGAGCCCGGTGGCATTCTGCAGCATGTTGCGCAACGGCGTGTTTTCGAAACCGGGGATATTGGGCATGGCAAAGACGAAGCCCGCAAACGGGTCGAGCGGCCCGGGGACACCCACGCCCACGCCGTCGATGCTGCCGCCCGCCGGTAGGTGCGCCTGCACATCGGCGATCAATGCGACCATGCGGCCGAATATCGCCTGGGGACCTTCTTCGACCCGCGTTTCGACCCGGGTATCGTAGTGTATCGTGCCGTCGCGGTCGACGAGCCCTGCGCGGAGGTTGGTACCCCCCAGGTCGACACCGATTGTGTACTGCATTTCTCTCCTCTTTTCGTGTCGTATGGGCGGTCGGTGTGTCTCGGGTGATTGTGGCAAAAACTCTGATATGTTATACTACATACCAGCGTATTCTTTCGATG
>JBJOJU010000060.1:0-4572 GCA_046046485.1 Chloroflexota bacterium
CAGCAGCAGCTCCCCAGGGGCGACTGGGGCGACGACGGGAGTGCACAGAGCGATCCCCTCATCACCGCCGACGTCACCATCGCGCTCGTCGAGAGTGCAACTCTCGATCCACGCCGCCCCCAACGCATCGCCGTGCTCCAACGCGCCGCCGAAGACACCACACTGCCGCTCAGCCAACGCGCCCACGCCATTGCCGCACTGGCAGCCCTCGGCGAACGCGCCCCGGCCGCGTCGCAGACCCTCTATGCACTGCGTGACACGATGGGGAGCGAAGGCGTCGCCGCGCTCCTCAGAAGCGCGACAGCGTACCCGAACCTCGACCCCCGCCCGCTCGTCGCGATCCTCGAGACCCGAGCCCGGGCCGCCTCGCGCGGGGTCGTCTGGGCACCAGACCCCAGCACCAGTGCGCTCCACAGCCCTGTTGCGCAGAACATCTACATCCACGGCGCCCTCGTCGCTGCCGGCGCACCCGCTGCGCTCATCGCCGCCAGCCGTGACTACATCCACAGTGCCCGTGGAACCGGGGGCTGGGGCGATGCCATTGCCAACGCCCGCGCCTGGGCACTGCACACCACACTCTACCCAACGCTCACCGGCACCCAGCGCATCACTATCAGCGACGACACCGGCGCACAGCTCAGTACAGGCGCCCAGGCGGCACCGCTGACACTGCGCAGCAGCGTCAGTGTCTGGAGCGATGCACCGGTCGTCGTCGGCATCGACTACCCCCGCAGCCCGGTCGCCCCGACGCAATCTGTCCTCCTCGCGCCCCGCTACACCGACGCCACCGGCGCCCCACGCGCACATCTCGCCTTACTCACGGTGGGCACGACCATCACCGTGACGACCGATGTCGTCGCGTTCGCCGAACACCCCTATCTGCGCGTCGTTATCCCTTCCAATAGCCTCACCGACCTCGAACTCGTCTCGGTACCCACGAGTTTCGCGATCCAATCCGACGCGACCGGGTACACCCTTATCGCGCACGGTGCGAGCGCAGGCGTGTGGCGGATTACCTACCGTCTGACCGCCCGCCGTGCCGGCACGACCACCGTCGTGGGGATGTCGGTCTCCGACGCCGCCCAGACACTCCATGCCGCTCAGCCAGATGAAACACTCTATGTCAGTGACCGTTGACCACCTGCGACGCCTGTGGATCTGCGTCACTCTCGTGTGTGCACACCTGGTCGCACCGCTCCCCCCGCACGCTCCAGCCGACCCGGCACCTGTGGTGCAAGCACGGGTGCTGGGGGTCAACAGCCACATCGCGTCGCGGAGCGCTGATCTCCGACGCATCCCCGCCCAGGTCGACCTGCTCCAGCAGACCGGGTTTCGCTGGATCCGCGAAGACATCCACTGGTACCGTATCCAACGCACCCCCGCAGCCACCGATTGGTCGTTCACCGACGCGATGGTCGCCCGTGCCAGTGCCGACGATCTCGAAATCCTCGCCGTCTTGGGTCACCCACCCGGCTGGGCGACGTCGTTGCAGAGCGACGATCCCTACCAAAATTCGTTCGCCGCGCCGGATCCTGCCCGCTTCGCAGCCTGGGCCGCCCAGACCGTCGCCCGCTACCGCGGCCAGATTCGCTACTGGCAAATCTGGAACGAACCCGACAATCCGCACTTCTGGTACCCAGCCCCCGACCCGGTCGCCTATGCAGCCCTGGTCCACGCCACTGCTACCGCCATCGCCCGCGTCGCCCCCGATGCCGTCCTCGTCTCTGCAGGGGTCAATCCGTTCGACACGTCATATCTGCGCGCAGCCGCGGCTCATGGCCTCTGGAACTCCGTCGACATCATCGCCATTCACCCATATGTCAATCCACGTGATCCCCAGACCGCCCACCTCGAAACGGCCATCGACGGGCTCACCCCCCTGATGTCCCGCTACGGCAGCAAACCGGTCTGGGCCACCGAAATCGGCTGGGGCAGTGCAGCGAGTGACCGCGATCCGCCCGACCGGGCTGACCCGCAGCGCCAAGCAGCAGCCCTCGCCACCGCGATACCCATCCTGTGGCGCAGCGGCATCAGCCACGTCTTCTGGTATAGCTGGAAGGACGAACGCCACAATCCGTACGGTCTCTACGCCTGGGGCAGCGGCCCCGACGACTACAGCCAGCCCAAGCCTGCCCTCGCCGCTGCCCGTGCGCTGCTCGCCGGTCAGTTACCCACCGCATCGACGAGCCACAGTACCCGTATCCTCGATTTCGAAGCCACGCACGACGTCTGGGTCCGCGGCGACGAACACACCGGCGTCCTCTACCCGACCTCCGACCGTGCCGCTCACGGCGCCGGTTCAGTCGCGATACGCTATGCGTTCCCGCCGCATTCCAATCAGTATCTCGTCTTTCGGCGCTGGCATCATCGCCCCTTGCCTAGCGACACCAGCGCCCTCTGCCTGCGTGTCTGGGGCGATACCACCAGCACCCACCTGAAGGTCTGGTTGCGCAATGGCGCCGGCGATCGCTTCCAACTCTTGTTGGGTGTCGCCGGGCCAGCAGGCTGGCACGACCTCTGTGCCACCCTGCCGACCGACATCGCACCCTGGGACCGCATCGACCCGGCCGCCCTGCACCCCGTTGCTCCGCTGACCTTCGAAGCACTCGTCCTCGATGACTTCCCCGACGGCAGCGGCAGCCAGGGCACCATCTGGGTTGACGATCTGCGTGTACACACACCCTAACTGCTGTATTTGTGCAAAAATCCAGTGGTCTGTTGCCACGGTGTGCGTTCTACGACAGAGTGTCGTTTTAGACTTGTGCATTTGCACAAAAACGAATGTATCACTTCGTGCGAATGCAGCTTTCGGGGGAAGAGTGAACTGCCTATACTGCTATCATTCCACCCAAACTCAACGATGAGTCGTGGCCCTATCAACGGTCTCGCAGACGCGGACCGGTCCACACAAGAGGAGCATCACATGCCACTGGACGCAAAGGGAGTTCTCCAGCTCATCAAGGACAAGAACATCCAGATCGTCGACACGCGCTTCACCGACTTGTTTGGTGGTTGGCAGCACTACTCGTTGCCCGCGTCGCGCTTGACCGAAGACATGATGGTGGAAGGGTTGGGATTCGACGGTTCGTCGATCAAAGGCTTCCAAGCCATCCACGAATCCGACATGTTGATGATTCCCGACCCGTCGTCGGCCTTCATCGACCCCTACCTCAAGATTCCCACCCTGGTGTTGATCTGTGATGTCATTGATCCGCTCGAGCGCAAGCCGTATTCGCGCGACCCACGCAATGTCGCCAAGAAAGCCGAAGCATACCTGAAGACAACCGGCATCGCAGACACCGCGTATTTCGGTCCCGAAGCCGAGTTCTTCTTGTTCAGCGATGTCCGCTTCAACCAGACCCCCAACTCCGGCTACTACTTCCTCGACAGCCCCGAAGGCATCTGGAACAGCGGCAAAGAAGAAGAGGGCGGCAACAAAGCCTATCGCG
Source organism: Chloroflexota bacterium (assembly GCA_046046485.1). Taxonomy (GTDB): domain Bacteria; phylum Chloroflexota; class Chloroflexia; order Chloroflexales; family Roseiflexaceae; genus UBA965. Next base: position 3,450 of record JBJOJU010000060.1, read on the forward strand.
TGCGCTACAAGGAAGGGTACTTCCCGGTTCCGCCCACCGACACCTTGCAGGACATCCGTTCTGAGATGATCTTGAAGATGGCCGACATCGGCATCGATATCGAGTTGCACCACCACGAAGTCGCCACCGCCGGTCAGTGCGAAATCGACATGCGCTTCGACACCTTGCTGACCATGGCCGACGCGCTGCAGAAATATAAGTATGTCGTCCGCACGACTGCCAAAGAGCATGGCCTCAGTGCAACGTTCATGCCCAAGCCGCTCTTCGGCGACAACGGCAGCGGTATGCACGTCCACCAGAGCCTGTGGAAGGACGGCCAGCCGCTCTTCTTCGATAAGACCAAGTATGCGCTGCTCTCCGATACCGCGCGCTGGTACATCGGCGGTGTCTTGAAGCACGCACCGGCGTTGTTGGCCATCTGCGCACCCACCACCAACAGCTACCGCCGACTGGTGCCGGGCTTCGAAGCCCCCATCAACCTGGTCTACTCGGTACGCAACCGCTCGGCTGCAATCCGTATTCCGACCTACTCCGACTCGCCCAAAGCCCGCCGCGTCGAAGTGCGCTTCCCCGACCCTACGGCCAACCCGTATCTCTGTTTCGCAGCGATGCTGATGGCCGGCCTCGACGGGATTCAGAACAAGGTCGAGCCGCCCGAGCCGCTGAATGTCGACATCTACGAGCTCAGCGCCGAAGAAAAGTCGCACATCCGCAGCACCCCGGGCAGCCTGGGCGAAGCCCTGACCGCGCTCGAAAACGACCACGAATTCTTGCTTAAGGGCGGCGTCTTCACCAAGGACCTGATCGAATCCTTCATCGAAATCAAGCGCACGAAGGACATCGTCAACATCGCCTTGCGCCCACACCCATACGAATTCTTCATGTACTACGACGCCTAAATCAGTCCACCGCTCCGGGGCGTACCGCCCCGGAGCATTTCAAAGACGTATCCCACACACTCCCCACTGCGTTCAACTCAATACTTCGAAGATGACGTGCTGTATTTTGCAAAGCTGCAGAATCACCAATCGTCATATTCTGATACATCGGTTTCGCCGTATGCAATGACGCACCACAGGCGGTACCAAGCGATAGCATTCTTTTTTTTACGCGTAAAACGGAG
>JBJOJU010000112.1:0-2520 GCA_046046485.1 Chloroflexota bacterium
GACGTTGCGGATGACGAACCCGGCCGTGATGACGTCGAACGACGCGTCGCCGAAGGGCAACTGCATCGCGTCGCCGCAGACAAACGCCGACCGCGCCGTCAAGCGGTGCTGGCCGGCCTGCATCATCGCCAGCGTGAAATCGGTGCCTACCACATACCCCTGGGGCGCGGCGGCTTCGAGCAAGGGCAAGAAGGGCCCCGTGCCGCTGCCCACATCCAAAATGCACGCGTCGGGCGCGGGCTGGACCGCTTTGACCACGATGCGCCGCCACCACTGGTCGAGGCCAAACGTCATCAAGACGTTCATCCGGTCATACCCAGCGGCGATGCGGTCGAACATGGCGGCCACGAAACGGGCTTTGTCGGCAGGCGGCGGCAGTACAGACACGGGGCACCTCGCTGTGGGCTAGACGTTGTGTTCGGGGCGGTTGTGCAGGTAGATCATGCGCAGGCCGTTGAGGGTCAGATTGGGGTCGACCGCGGTGATGACCGGGGTTTCTTTGGCGATGACCTCGGCCAAGCCGCCGGTCACCACCACCGGGCAGGTCTGCCCGAGCTCTTGGTGCATGCGGCTGACGATGCCCTCGACCAACCCGGTGTAGCCGATGATCACGCCGGCCTGCATGTGGTGCATCGTGTTGCGGGCGATGACGGCCGGCGGGCGCACCAGCTCGACCTGGTAGAGGCGGGCGGCCAGCGAAAACAACGCATCCGACGAAATCCCCAGCCCCGGGGCGATACAGCCGCCGATGTAGACGTCGTTGACCACCACGTCGAAGGTCGTCGCGGTGCCGAAGGCAATCGCGATGACCGGAGAGCCGTAGAGGCGCGTGGCGGCCAAGGAGTTGGCGATGCGGTCGGAGCCCATCTCGTCGGGGGTCTCGACGTCGAAGGTCAACCCCGAGGGCACCCGCGGCCCGACCAGCAACGGGGCGATGCCCAGGTAGTGTTCGCAGAGTTGTTTGAACTGCGTCGTCAGCGGCGGGACTACGCACGACATCACCACGCCCACGATGGCGCTGCGGTCGATGCGGGCGAGTTCGAACAAGTTGTGCAGCAACACGGCGTATTCGTCGGCGAGTTTGTGCCGCTCGGTCAAGACGCGCCAGTGGGCGACGATCTCGGAGCCTTTGAAAACCCCGATTTTGATGTTTGTGTTGCCGATGTCGATCGCGAGTAGCATGTGTCCCTCACCAACATTCTTTGCAGGCATTGTACCACCCAGCCCCCGCGAAACACAGGCAGCAGCAGAATGGGCTTTGTTGAGACTTTTGAATAGAGTAAAATACGCACAGAGTCTGACATGTCCCACGCCGTGCGCGTACGAGAGGTCGTTATGCAGTTGTATCCCCCGGACGATCCGTTTTTGCTTCAATTCATGCTGGGTAACTTCGAAGTCGCCTTGCGCTGGTACGGCGTGCTGATTGTCGGCGGTGCCATGATCGCCGGGAACTGGGCGGCCAATCGTGCCGCTGCCCGCGGGCATGACCCCGAACACATGTGGAACATGGTCGTCTTTGGGATGATCATGGGCATCGCCTTTGCCCGCATCTACTACGTCATCTTCGAGTGGCCGCGCTTCGCCAACCAGAGCTGGCTGATGATTATCAACCCGGCGACGGGTGGCCTGGCCATCCACGGGGCCCTCATCGGCACGGCGCTGGCCGCGTTTCTCTATACGCGGCGCCATAAGCTGGACATGATCGAGTGGCTCGATATCGTGATGCCCACCTTCATGCTGGCCCAGGCCATTGGTCGGTGGGGCAATTTCTTCAACCAAGAGGCCTACGGTCGCCCGACCGATACCGGTTTCGGGGTCATCATCGACGCCCCCAATCGGATGCCCCCCTACAACGACCTCGACCTCTACCCGGCGAGCACCCTGTTTCATCCGACCTTTTTGTACGAATCGCTGTGGAATCTGGCGGGCGTTGGTTTGCTCGTGTTTATCGAAAAACGCTTCCGCGACGTGCTGCGCAAGGGCGACATGATCCTCTTCTATGCCATCATCTACGGCACCGGTCGCCTCTGGATCGAAGGCCTGCGCGTCGATAGCCTGTGCACCGACCTGGTGGGCGGGGGCTGCGACAGCTCGCTGCGCGTCGCCCAGATTGCCAGCATCGTCCTCATCGTGGGCGGCATCGCCGGCTTATGGTTCAACCACGCCCGCAACATCGAATCGGCCTTGAGCGACGAGGTGGCAGAGGAAACCGGGCCCGCGCCCGAGGCGAAACAGCTCTTCGACGAGAGTGCAGCGCCCGAGACCGTGCGCATCGAAAGCGGGATGCTCGAGAAAGTCAACGAAACCGGCCCGCTGGGCATCGACGAGCTCCCCGATAACCCGCGCCAGGGTACTGGCCCGACTGCCTAATCCGCCATGGATCTCGAGCGCAAACTCGACATTTTGGCACCTGCGGCTGGCTTCGAAGCGTGCGACACGCATTCGGTAGCCGGCCGCAAATATACCTCCAAACGCGCGGCGTGGTCCGACACCCCGCTGGGGCGCGAGGCCGATGCGAGC
>JBJOJU010000141.1:0-3104 GCA_046046485.1 Chloroflexota bacterium
CAGGGATGGTCGGTGTGACCGCCTGTGCGTCGGACAGCGTGACGATCGTCGGGGCAACGGCCGGCGCTGTGGGCGGCGCAGCCGTACAGGCAGCCAGCGCACCCGTGCCCATGAGTGCGCACATGCGGAGAAAATCACGTCGATTCGTGCGGGGTCCGGGCATCAGCAGGCGCTCCTCGCCGTAGCAGTGGCTCGCAGTGGGAACCAATTTCACCATGCTATACTATATCGCACTACTAGTAGGAGTATGCGATGTCGCCGACCGTCGACCCTTCGTGGGACTATATCACGCAGCTCGTCCACGCGGGTGAACGCCTCACCCTGCCGCCTGGGCGGCCCACGACGACCCCACTCTACTCGTCGTCGACGTACTACCACGAAACGCTGCAGTCGTTCAACGACGCATTGGGTGGTCATGGGTTCGCATACGGCCGCAACGGCAACCCTACCAACACCGCCTACGAGCACGCCTGTGCCGTCGCCGAAGGCGGGCTCGCCGCCATGAGCACGGCCTCCGGGATGGCCTCGATCTACACCGCGCTCTTCGCCGCCAGCATGATGGACAAACGCCGGTTGACCACGATCATCGCCCCTCGTGATGTCTACGGGGCGACCACCGTCATGCTGCGGGACTTTTTTGCGCCCTACGGCGTGACCGTGCTGACCTGCGACCTGACCGATCTGGCAGCACTCGATGCCCTTTTGTCGACCCACACCCCCGAGGTCATCTACGTCGAACAACTCTCGAATCCGTTGTTCCGGGTCGTCGACATGGCCGCGATTTGCACACGTGCCCGTGCCGTCGGTGCTCGGGTCGTCGTCGACAACACCATCGCCACACCGATCGTGCAGAAGCCACTCGCCCTGGGGGCCGATTTCGTCTGTCACAGCGCGACCAAGTACTATGCCGGCCACGGCGACGTCTCGGGCGGTGTGGTCGTAGTACGGGAACAAGCCGCATACGCCGCATTGGCACACAATAACGCAACGCTGGGGATGGTACTCGGGCCCTACGAAGCGCTCCAGATCCTGCGGGGCATGAAGACGATGCCGTTGCGCGTCGAGCGCCAGAACGAAAGTGCACTCGCCGTCGCCCGCTGGCTCGAAGCGCATCCCCAGGTCGCCCGGGTGCACTACCCGGGGTTGGCGAGCCACGCCGACCATGCGACCGCCGCACGCACCCTGGCGGGCCGCTACGGCGCCATGTTGGCCTTCGAACTCGCCCCGACTCGATCGCTCGAGCGCTTCATCGACCGCTTGCAAATGATCCTGATGGTGAGTACCCTGGGTGACATCTACACCATGATCAGCATCCCCGCATTGGCGTCGCACCGCGGGTTGACCCCGGCCGAGCGCGCAGCCCGGGGCATCACCGACCAACTCATCCGGGTGTCGATCGGCATCGAGGCTCCGGCCGACATCATCGCCGACTTCGCCCACGCACTGGAGTAAGAACCCATGCGGGTCGCCTCGTTTGCATCGGGCAGCTCGGGCAACGCCACCGTCATCGCATGCGACGGTGGCGCGTTGCTGTACGACGCCGGGCTGCCCCAACGCACGATTTTGGCACGCTGCGCCGGCCTCGGAGTACGCCCCGAGGAGCTGCGGGGCATCGTCGTGTCGCACGAGCACACCGACCACACCACCAGTGCGGTCTCGTTGGCGAAACGCCTGCGCATCCCGATCATCGCCACCGCCGGCACACTGCGTGCGTTGAAAGTCCCCGCCGGTGTCGAGACCGTCGTCTGCCGCGCAGGCGAGCCCGTCGCATTCGGCGCGTATGCACTGCACCCGGTCAAGGTCAGTCACGACGCTGCCGAACCGGTGGGCATGGCGATCCAGCACGGTGGCCACACCGTCACCATCGCGACCGATCTGGGCGAATGGGACGATCTGCTGCTTGCAGCCTGCCGCGCGGCCGACCTGGTCGTCATCGAATCGAATCACGAGCGCGAACACCTGATGCAGTGCGGCTACACGGCGAACCTCAAGATGCGCATCGCCAGCAAAACCGGTCACCTCGACAATGTCCAAGCGGGGAGTTTTTTGGCTGCATTGGCAGCCGATGGCCGCCGCCGGACCGCCTGGTTGGCCCACCTCTCGCAGGAAGCAAACACCGCGACGGTCGCGAAACGGAGCGTTCACGCGGTTTTGCGGTACCACGCCGTGACTGAGCACTATCACGACATCGTCGCACTGCCGCGCCATCAAACGGTCGTGTGGGGCGAAGCCCAACGCAGCATCCAACTCGATCTGTGGTCGTGAAGTACTAGCACATATGTTCTAAATTCGGTATACTCACAGCAGGTTCGCTCGCGTGATCACCTGAGGTGCATATGATCCGGTTTGGAACGAGTCGTGCCGACTACCAGACGCGCCACTCGCCGGGGTTGTCGCTGCATGCACTGTGCATGAGCGTCATCCAGTCCGACCTGCGGCTGTGCCGCATCCCCGCTGCCTATATCACCCCCCTCGCCGAAGCGACGGCGGCGCCGTTGCGGGCACTGCTGCGCACCTACGGCATCCGCTTGATTGTCCATGCACCGTTGACGAACCCAGACGCACTCGAAACGTGGTTCGCCGACGTGATTGCATTTTTCGCGGACCTCGACGCGACCGATGCGGTGATCGTCTGTCATCTCCCTGACTGGTCACCGGCGGGGTGTGCCGCCTTGGCACGCATGCCGGGGTGGGTGCGCCGGCATCTCGCGGTCGAACTCACCGACCAACCGCCCGAGGTACTGGTCACCCGGCTCGCTGCGTGCGGTGTCCCGGTGGTCTACGACACACTGCATTACCAGCAACAGGTGCCGTGGCCGTTCGAGCCCATTCCGATGCTGTTTGCCTGCCTCGATAGTTGGGGCGAGCGCACGCCATTGATGCATCTGAGTTCGCAGTCGACGACGATACGCCCCGATGCCACGCTGCCGGCTCCGGGGCAACACGGCGACGTCCTCGACACCGGGGTGGCGGTGTGGTACCTCCGCGCACTGCTCGAATCGCGCCGGGCAGTCGACATCGAAATCGAAGCGACCAGCGGCGTCGTCGCCTATACCCACCTGCAGCGGGCACTGCAGCGGAGTATGCAGAAAACCCGCCCCACC
>JBJOJU010000151.1:0-6028 GCA_046046485.1 Chloroflexota bacterium
ATCAAAAACGTCATCGCCGAACAACTCTCGGCCATTCCCGCCAACATCCCTGGACTGCTGGTGGGCGTCGTCCGCGAGTTTCTGCACACGCTAGCCTTTGTCATCACGAGTTTCTACCTGATGATGAACGGCAAAAAGGTCGTCCGGGTGGCGTTCGAGCTCGTCCCCGTCGTGCACCGCGCCGAAGTGGCCCACGTCGGCCGCGAAATCAACGGCATCCTGCGTGGCTACATCCGGGGCACACTGTTGCTCATCCCCATCATGGCGGTGTTGACCACCATCGCCCTCTGGCTTTTGGGGGTGCGTTACGCACTGGTCATCGGCATCGTCAGTGGTGTCGTCGAAATCCTGCCCATCATCGGGCCCTGGTCGGCTGCTGCCTTTGCGATTCTGATGGCCATCTTCCAGAGCCCGCTCCCCTTCGGTGACAGTATCGCCGTCGTCGCCGGTGTCATCGGTGCGATCTACTTTACGCTGCGCATGTTCGAAGACTACGTCATCATCCCGGCGGTCGTCGGGCCAGCGGTACACCTGCACCCCATCCTGGTCATCGCCGCCATCCTCGGGGGTGCATCGATCGGCGGCGTATTGGGGCTCTTCTTGGCAATCCCCGTCATGTCGGTCATGCAATACATGCTGCGCTGGGTCTACCACAAGCTCGTCGGTTCGGCAGAGCTCCCCACCCGCGAGTAACAGCAGCAGCAGCAGGTGAAAACGCCCCGGCGTGCACGGCACGCCGGGGCTTGTTGTGTGCCGTTGATTCCCGCTGCTGCGCGGCTGGGGCAGGTCGTGCGCACACGAAAAAGCCCCCGGCGCGTCTGCGCCGGGGGGTGCGTGCGGGAAGCTAGATTTTCACCCCGATGTTGCGGAAGCCGGCATCGACGTAGATAATCTCGCCGGTGGTGGCCGACGCGAGGTCGCTGCACAGCACCATCGCCATGTTGCCCACTTCTTCTTGGGTGACCAACTTGCGCAGCGGGGCGACTTCGGGGAAGCCCTTGAGCAGGTCTTTGAACCCCGAAATGCCGCTGGCGGCCAACGTGCGGATCGGGCCGGCGCTGATGGCGTTGCAGCGGATGTTCGACGGGCCCAGGTCGCTGGCCAGGTAGCGCACGCTGGCTTCGAGGGCGGCCTTGGCGACGCCCATCACGTTGTAGTTCTGGGCGACTTGCTGCGACCCGTGGTAGGTCAGCGTGATGACCGAGCCGCCGCTGTTGAGAATCGGGCGGGCGGCTTTGACGACGGCGGTCAGCGAATAGACGCTGATGTCCATCGCGATGCGGAAGCCTTCGCGGCTCACGTTCAGGTAATCGCCGGCGAGTTCTTCCTTCTTGGCGAACCCGATGGCGTGCACGATGATGTCGAACGTGCCCCAACGTGCCTTGATGGCGTCCATCAACGCGTCGATGGCTTCGTCACTGTCGACGTTGCACGGCTCGATGAAGTCGACACCCAAACTGGCTGCCAACGGACGCACGCGCTTTTCAATTGCATCACCGACATACGTGAAGCAGAGTTCGGCGCCTTCGGCGTGGAACGCCTTCGAAATGCCCCAGGCAATCGAATTGTCGTTCGCCAAGCCCATGATCAAGGCGCGCTTACCGCTCAATAATCCCATCTGCATGACTCCTTCTGCACCCCGCCCCGCGGAGTGTATCTACGGACGCTCGTGTTAGCGTGGGGGGACGTCGAGGATGTGGTCGATGAAGCCGTATTCCTTGGCTTCGGTGGGCGTCATGAAACGGTCGCGCGAGAAATCCTTGCTGATTTCTTCCGGCGTGCGCCCGGTGTCGCTCGACAACAAGCCGTTGCCCACCGTCTGCAAGCGCAACAGCTCTTGCACCATGCGCTCGACGTCCGGGGCATAGCCCTTGGCACCGCCGCCGGCTGGGTGGAAGTGGATGGTCGAGTGGGGCAATGCATACCGCTTGCCCTTGGTGCCACCGGCCAACAGAATCGTCGCCATGCTGCCGGCGCGGCCGACACAGACGGTGTTCACATCGGGGTTGATGATGTGCATCGTGTCATAAATGGCCAAACCGTCACGGACGCTGCCACCCGGGCTATTGATATAGAACCAAATGTCACGCTTGGCATCCTGGTGCTGCAGATACAGCAACTGTGCCACGATGGACGACGCAACGTCGTCGTCGATCGGTGCAGCCAACATAATCACGCGCTCTTGGAGCAAGCGAGAGTACAAATCCCAGCCACGCTCGCCACGCGGGGTGCGTTCGACGACGCTCGGTATCACAGGCATATGTTCCTCCAGTGCTTTTGGGTGTGCCAAATGCAATACCCAGTATACCACGGGGGCACATCGACGGGGGAGGGGCACAAGAGAGGGGCACATTGCAATGTGCCCCTCTCTTGTGCCCTGTCACTGTGTTGGACAAAACCACCTACCCGCGCTGGTACACCACCTGGCCACCCAAGATGGTCGCGGTGACCTTGATGTCGAGGATCTCTTCGGCGTCGCAGGTCAGGTAATCGCGGTCGAGCACGGCCATGTCGGCCAGCATCCCCGGCATGATCATGCCCTTGATGTGCTCTTCGCGCGTCAGCCAGGTCGGGCTGGCCGTGTACGACCGCAGCGCCTCGATGCGGCTAATCGCCTCTTGCGGGGCAATCACCGTGCCCTTGTGGGTTTTGCGGGTCACCAAGCTGTACAAACTGATGAACGGGTTAAAGTGGAACGTGCTGGGGATATCGCTCGACGCGATCATCGGAATCCCGCGCTTCAAATACGTCTTGGCCGGCTTGTATTCGTGTGCCAGCTCTTCGCCGACGTCGCGGAACAAGTCGTCGCCCTCGAAGTAGATGAACGTCGGCTGGATCACCGCGCCGATCTGGTACTTGGCCATCGCATCGAGCGACTCTTCGCTGGCAAAGTAGGCGTGGATGATGTTGTGGCGGTGCTCACGCGGGTTCGCCGCGACCGCATCGGCGAATGCCAACGCCGATTCGTGGTGGGCGCGGTCGCCGATGGCGTGGATACCGATGTCCCAGCCCAGGTCGTGCCCGCGCTTGAAGTACCGGCGCAGGTCGGCCGGGTCGAGGCGGTTGAAATCGCGGACGGTCGTTTCGCCCACAAACGGCTTGAACATCCACGCCGTGCGGCTGGTGGTGCCGCCGTCGACGGCCATTTTCAAGGCCGTCATGCGCAGCATCTCGTCGCCCAAACCGCTCCAGATGCCCAGATTGGCAGCCCGGTCGTCGAGCTCGGCTTCGATTTCTTCTTCGCGGAAGCCGTGCCACGACGGCATCAACGACGCACGCAGGTGCAACTTCTCGGCACGGCGAGCCGCCATGTAGCCGCGGATCTCCCACGGGTACAGCCCCGGCTCTTGGATGCTGGTGATGCCGTAGCTCAGGTAGTGCGTGCTGGCCTTGTCGATTGCCTCGACCACCTGCGCCTCGGTCACCGCCGGCAAGATGTTGCGCACAAACAGCTTGGCAGCAGCGCGCAAGATACCGTTGGGCGTTCCATCGGGGAAACGCTCGATCGAGCCGCCCGCCGGGTCCGGCGTCGTGGTGTCGACCCCAGCCAGGCGCAGCGCGACGCTGTTGACCGTGTCCATGTTGAAAAACCGCTTCAGTAAGACCGGGTGTTTGTCGGTCGCACTGTCGATGTCGGCGCGCGTCGGGACGCGGTTTTCCACCAAAAACGACTCGTTCCAGCCTTCGCCGATGATCCACTGCCCCTCTGGGGTCGTTTTGGCGGCTGCGGCGACGAGATCGTGGATTTCCTTGAGCGACTTGCAGTCGTCCAAGGCGATACGCGTCATCTTGATGCCCACTTCGAGCATGTGATTGTGCGAATCGTTCAACCCCGGCACGACCATCGCACCGTTCAAGTTGATTTGTTTGGTACTATTGCCGGCCAATGCGCGGATGCTGGCGTCGTCGCCGGTAGCCACGATGACGCCGTTGAAACAGGCGACCGCGCTGACCTGCGGTTTGGTCGGGTCGAGGGTGATGATCTTGCCGTTGTACAAAACCAGATTCGGTGCGAGCGACATTGCTGCCTCCTGACTACTGCGCGGCCGCTTCTTCGGCCAGACGCGACTGCGATTTCTGCGTCACAGGGTCGATAAACCGGGTCGAAATCATCGTGATAACCGCGAACACCACGGCGATCATGAAGGGAATCTGATAGCCATAGAAATTGAGGATGTACCCCGTCGCCAAGGGCACGATCACCGCTGCCACGTGTTGCATCGTCAGCCCCATGGCAATCGACGGCGCCACGTCGTGGTGCGACGCGATCTTGCGCAGATACGTGTTGGCGCCGACCCATGAAATGGGGAAGATCACACTGTACACCGTGTAGCACGCCACCAGCACCCACAGGTTGTCGCTGAATGCATACCCGGTCAATGCGACGACATACAAGATATTGGCAGCCGCAAGCATCGGGCTCTCGCCGTAGCGGTCGATGAGTTTGCCCACCCGCCGGCCGATGAGCGTGTTGATGAGGTTCACCCCAATCAAAATCATCGTCAGCCGTGTCACGTCGAGCTCGAATTTGTGGGCCAACACCCACAGCCCAAACGAAAAGAAGATCTGTTGCCGCCCGCCGTCGAGCAGGTTCAGCATATAGTAGAAGCGGTAGTCTTTGTGAAAAACAATGGGCTCACGCTTGGTCGTCGCCACGTGGGGCATCCCGTTGCGCAAACTGGGGAACGAGAAAATCACGATCCCCGCACCCAGTGCCGCTGCTGCCACCAGCCAAAAGGCACCGGTGAAATCGAGCAATTTGTAGTAGAACCCAGCCGCCATGATGACCATGGCCACCAATCCGCCCAAGTTCCCCAACGCCGTCACGTGCCCGAGGATCGCCCCCGATTTGTTTTCGGTAGTGACGCTCATCGCCAACGCATGCTGCGTCTGCAACCAGGTGTGGTAGCCCATCGAGCTCAAAATGACCCACGGCGTCACCGTGGCGAAGTCGGTCGCGATGCTGAACAACGCATACCCGACGGCCAATGTCGCCAGCGCCAAAGTGGTCAATTTGGGCAACGACAAGCGATAAAACAAGGCAGTCAAAAAGATAATCAGAAAGCCCGGGATTTCGCGGATCGCCGTGATATACCCGAACTGCGGACCCTGCAGCTGCAATTGGTTTTCAAAGAAATTGGTCACCACCGCCTGCTGCCCCGACATGGCGAAGCTGGCCAGGACCGTCGTGATGGTGATCAGCAGAAAACCGTTTTTCGCCTCGAGCGAAGGCAGTGTCTTGCGCATCTATGGATTCTCCGTGCGGTGAAAGATCTCGGCCATGGGCATATCAAAACGCTCACCCAGTTCGACGGCCCAGTCACGCATGCGTTTGTCGAGCTCGGGGTTGACCGCGCCGACCTGGCTGGCGTGTGCGTGGAGCGCCGCGAGTTTCGTCTCAAAGACCGCACTGATTTCGATGCCGATGTTGGGCACCGGCGAGCCGACGACAAAGATTTCTTTCACCTTATGGGGTTTCAGACCCTCTTCGGTCATGAGCTCGGGGAAGTCCCACGGGTTCTGCGAGGCCGGGTAGGCCGCCGCCAACACCGCGGTGCCGGCTGCGATGTGGTCCGGGTGGTAGCGGGCGATGCCCAGCGGGGTACCCCAGAAGCGCTCGGGCGACTGACAAATCAACCGTGTCGGCTTGTAGGTGCGCAGCACCCGTACCAGGTCCTTGCGGAGCTGGAGCGTCGGGTAGAGTCGCCCATCCGGGTAATCGAGATGGATGACACCTTTGAGCCCGAGGATGCGGCCGGCTTCGGCTTGCTCTTTTTTGCGGGTGTCGACGGTCACCTGGCGCGCCGCCGGGCTGAGGTCGGTGGCATCGTCGGAGCCGCCCGCCGATGCGTCGGTGATGACACAGATATAGGCGTCGTAGCCCTCGTTGATCCAGGTCAGGAGTGTGCCGGTACTGCTGAATTCTGCGTCGTCGGGGTGGGCCATGATCGACATGGCGACGGGTTTGGGTGTGGTGGTCATGGTGTTACTTCTGTAGGTACGGATCGAGGAGGAGCGCCAGTTGGGC
>JBJOJU010000158.1:0-7994 GCA_046046485.1 Chloroflexota bacterium
TATGTCTTGCCGCTGCCGGGGGGCAACACAACGACCCCGTGCGTCTGCGCGATCGCCGCGGCGACTGCGTCGGTCTGGTACGGGTACAGCGCGACCGTGCCGTTCCAGCGCAGCGCCAACGCTGCGCCGTCGTGCACCCCGGCGCTGTCGATGATCGGCCAGCCACGCGCCGCCAAAAGCTGTTTGATGATCCCGCGCTGGGTCGTGTCGACGCGGTAGACATCGGGTGCGTATGCATCGGCAAACACGACGTGCAGACGCGGGTCACGCAGCAGCACCAGCGCGCCCAGCGGGTCGTGGACCTCGAGGGTCAGCGCGTCGGCGCTCCCCCGCAACACCAGTGCCCCCCAGCGCGCCATCAAGGTGTGGATCGTCTGCTCCACCGTCGCATCCAGTACGCCGGCGTGAGCGGTGAGCGTCGCGACGACGTCACTGGCCGTCATACCGGTCGCTGCGGCGCTCCAGAGGGTGGTCCGGTCCAAGCGCGCCCGCACATAGCGCCCCGTGTATGCGGTGATCCGTGCAAACCCCTGCAGTGCCGCCAAACACGCCCGTGCCTGCGGGTACTCGGTGTCGACCAGCATCGTTCCATTGGGCTGCACGGTCAGGGGAAAAGCATTCATGCGCGCAAAACGGCGTGCCGGTGACAGCTGGTCACATGATCGTTGGTCAGCCCGGTGGCCTGCATCAACGCGTAGCACATCGTCGGCCCGACAAAGCGGAAGCCCGCGTCTTTCAGGGTTTTGGCGATGTGTACGGCCACCGGGGTGATGGTGGGGATGTCGGCGTGGGTTCGGTAGTGGGGTTGTTGGGGTACGCCGTCGACAAATCCCCAAAAAAAGGCATCGATATTGCCGTGTTTTTCTGACAAACGAATGAACGCCTGGGCGTTCCCAATCATGGCTTCGATTTTGGCACGATTGCGGATAATCCCCGGGTCGGCGACGAGCCGCTCGACGTCGGCTACCCCGTACCGGGCCACTCGCTCGGGGTCGAACCCATCACACACCAGCCGATAGCGCTCGCGTTTGCGCAGCACAGTAATCCAACTCAGCCCGGCCTGCATGGTTTCGAGCACGATACGCTCGTACCAGCCATGGCTGGTGTGCAGCGGCACCCCCCATTCGGTGTCGTGATAGGCGGTGTATAGCGGGTCGGTGCCGCACCAGACACACCGGGTGTCGTCGGTCATACCTCTGCACCCTGCGGATCGACGGCGATGGTGTGCAGCGCATTTTCGCCTGGGGCGAGCCGCGGGCGGATGTGAATAGTCGTCGTTTCGACCGTCAACGCCCACCCCGTTTCGTCGGTACGCCACTGCACGGCGCCCACGGTCGTACGTGGGGCGCAGCGGATGTCGTGGATGATGGTCGCGACGGGTACCGGTGCGGTGCGGTGGGCATCGGTCACCGCCAACACCGGCTCGTGGCAGGCGGCGTGCAACGCCGACCGCTCTGAGGCACGCAGCTGCGTCCCTGCGGCGTGGAAGGTCAGCGTGGCAATCGGGTGTTCGTCGTGTTTGCGCCACTGGATCGCGTCGGGCGTCACCCGCATCACCGCCGGGCACCCAAACGTCAACGCGTCGATGACGCAGTCGGTGATGGCATGCACGACCCGGTGTTGGTAGGCGGCACTCGTCGCCCCATACGCCGGGCTCGCCGTTGTGCCACTCGCGACGATGACGACCTCGACCGGGGTAATCGGGTGCAGATGTATATGAAAACGCAGCGACGAGCGATCGATGAGCTGTGTCTGCGCGATGTCGCACACGACGAGGGCAAAGAGGCAATCTTCGCCACGGAACCCGATCGCGTGCACCGCCAAGGGGCTCGTACAGAGGGCAAACGGCGCCGTCGTGCGTTCGCTGGGGTTTGGGTCAATCGTCCGGCTCGCGCTACCGATAAACCAATCGGGGCTGGTCATGGGAACCTCTGTCACGCAGTCTTTTGGTCCATTGTACGACCGCTCGCCTTCATCCGCGCGGTGTAAACAACGGGGCGAGCCACTGCGCATTGACGGTGTAGAGATCATGCCAGACCGCTTCGACCCGCGTGGCATCGGGGCCAAGCGGGTTACTGAGCAGCGCGGCGATTGCGGTCTGCTCGTCGCCGCGCACCACGGCGTCGATGGTCAGTTGCTCGTACGCTTTCACATGGCTAGTGAGGCCGTGCATCACCGGCGCCAACGGGGCGTGTACCAGTGGGTGCGCACCGTGCTGGTCGATCCGGCACGGCACCTCGACGACCACATCGCTGGGCAGATCGGGCAACGCACCGTCGTTGCGCACATTGACCACATGCACCGCCCCGTCGCCCAGATGGTGCGAGCAGATCAGGGCCGCCGCCGCCGTCGAGTAGTAGGCGCCGCCGCGTTCCATCAGTTCGGGCGGCTTTTCACACAGATGCACGTCGGCATAGCGCTCGAGCAGCCGGCGTTCGACGTCCATCACGACCTCGGCACGGGTGGGCGTGTCGCGTTGGTGGGCGACGATGTCGTTGGTCAGGTAGAAGTAGTCGAGGTAGCCGCTGGGCAGTGCCTGCAGCATCCCAATGAGTTCGGCGGGTACATGAATCCCTTGGCCGCTGCGGGAAGCCGCACGGAGTTCGTCCATCCGATGCTCCAACACGGTGCTGGTCACATCGCTGTCGCCCACCCAGATGCGGCGGATCCAGTTGAGGTGATTGAGGCCCACTTGCTCGATGCGGACCTCGGCAGGGGCGACGGCGAGCTGGCGGGCGATACCGCGTTGGGCGGTCATGGCGTTGTTGCACAGCCCGATGACCGGCACACCGCCGTGGTGGACCAGCGCTTCGGTGACGATACCGGCGGGATTGGTGAAGTTGATCAGCCAGGCAGCAGGGCAAAACCGCCGCATGTCGGCCGCGATGTCGAGCATCAGCGGGATCGTGCGCAGGGCTTTGGCAAACCCGCCGACCCCGGTGGTCTCTTGGCCCACCAGGCCGTGCCGCCGCCCCAGCAGTTCGTCGTTGTGGCGCGCTGCTTGGCCGCCGACGCGCAGCTGGGTGATGACGTAGCGCGGGTTGCGCTGCAGTGCGACCCGGCGGTCGGCGGTGTCGCTGATGGTGAACTGCCCGCGTAGGTGTGCCACCATGCGCCGACAAAACGCAGCCACGATGGTCCGCCGCTGGTCGTCGGGGTCGACCAGCGTGACCTCGGTCAGCCCCAGGTCAGCGGCGCGGCTGATGAGCCCGTCGACGAGTTCGGGGGTGTAGGTGCTCGCGCCACCGATGACCACGATGTGCATCAGAAGTACTCCATTTTGACAAAATCACTGGGCTGAAACGACTCGCATCAGCATGCCAGACGGCCGAGCCTCAGCGAGGGTTTTTCTGAGCAGAATCACATCTGTTTTTCATCTCGCAACGGCACTATATGTGGACGCTTCATTGCGTTTTCATACCAAATATGGTACGATAACAGACGGTTAGCTGCCGCTTTTCACGAGAAAGTTGGTGTCGCGTGGATAAACTGATCAGTCCACCCCAACAGGTCGTCCCCAGTGAAAAAGACTCCCCTGTTGCCACCCATGTCGAGATAGATGAACTGTACGCGACTGCCGGTGGGCAGCTCGGCGATGACATACCCGACGACGAACTTGCCCATATCGAAGCCGATGCTGCAGTCGACACCGACAGCGATGTCGACGATTCGGTGCGCCTCTACCTGCGCGACATCGGTCGTATCGACCGTCTGAAGTCCATTGTAGACGAAAAAAAGCTCGCGTATCAGTACGAGCTGGGCATCTGTGCTGCGCGGTTTTTGGCCCAGAGCCAAGCCGACAGCGCACCCCCGTTGCACGCGCTGTACGCGGTGACCCAGACGCCTGAGTTCGTTGCCAAATTCAACGAACGTATCCGTCTTATCCAAGACATCATCTACTTATGTAGCCTCAACGTCGACCCTGCGCAGCTGGTGTCGCACGCCGATGCGATGCAGGTGTTGGCTGCCGATGCACGTCTGCGGCCGTTTTTCGTCGCCGATGCCCCCGAGGTCAAGGTGGGTGACAGCGATACCCCTGCAGAGGCACCACCGGCGACGGCCTACATCCGCAATTCGCTCAACAAGAACGAAGCGCGCGTCTACTCGAACCTGTGTGCGATGGTCTGTATCGCCGTCGAAAATGACTTCGAGAAGAATCGCACCGACGTCGATCACGTGATGCGCTTGCTGATCCTCTTTTTGTTCCATCAACAGCAGCCCGCCGCCGACGCCGAGGAAGTGGTGTCGACCGCCACCTTGCGCCAGCGTTTCGACAAGATGAACCAGCCCCTGGTCATCACCGAGCGCTTGTTGCGGGATGCCCTCGAGTGGAACCAACGCCAAGGTGACAGCGCCCGTGAGCGCCTCATCAACGCCAATCTGCGCCTGGTTGTTTCGAACGCCAAAAAGTACCTCGGCCGTGGCATGTCGATGCTCGACTTGATCCAAGAAGGCAGCATCGGGTTGATGCGGGCGACCGAGAAGTACGAACCGCGGCGTGGGTTTAAGTTTTCGACGTACGCCACTTGGTGGATCCGGCAGGCAATCACCCGCGCGGTGGCCGACCAGAGCCGTACCATCCGCTTGCCCGTGCACGTGGGCGAAACCATCAATCGCCTGATGCGCACGGCGGCGACCATCCAGCAGAAAACCGGCCGCGATGCATCGCCCGACGACATCGCCGAAGAGCTGCAGATGCCGGCCGACAAGGTGCGCCGTATCCTCGATGCATCGCGCCAGACCCTCTCGCTCGAAACACCGGTGGGCAACGACGGCGATGCCAATCTGGCCGACTTCATCGAAGACTACCACGGCGCCACCCCGGCCGAGACGGCCACCCAGACACTCCTGCGCGAGCGCCTCAACGACGCACTCACCCGTCTGCCCGAACGCGAACGGCGCATCATCCAGCTGCGCTTCGGCCTCGAAGATGGTCGCAGTCGCACCCTCGAGGAAGTGGGCCGCGAGTTCGGCATCACCCGCGAGCGCACCCGCCAGATCGAAGGCGAAGCGCTGCGCAAACTGCGCCACCCCGGCGTGGCCCGCGGTCTGCGGAGTTTCTTGGAATAACCGGCGAACAGAGTCCGTAGGGTACCCAACGCCCCAAAGCCCCACGGCATGCCCAAAGCCCCACGGCATGCCCAAAGCCCCACGGCATGACCAAAGCCCCACGGCATGCCGTGGGGCTATCGTTTTTCGGTATAATGAAGCAATGCGACGTCGCTTCTGCGGCGTTTTTTTCTTCTGAAACAGGAGCACGTCCATGCAGATCTATCTGGACACCGCCAACATCAAAGAAATCGCCGAAGCAGCGAGCTGGGGCATCCTCAGTGGCGTCACCACCAATCCGTCGCTGGTCGCCAAAGAAACGGGTATCGACCACAAGACGTTGATCACCGAAATCACCAAACTGGTCGACGGCCCGATCAGTGCCGAAGCGATTTCGCTCGACGCCGAAGGCATGATCCGCGAAGGCCGCGAATTCGCCACCTGGCACCCCAACGTCATCGTCAAGGTCCCGGTCACGCCCGAGGGGCTCAAGGCAGTCTATGCCTTGGCCAAAGACGGCATCCGCACCAATGTGACGCTGTGCTTCAACGCCACCCAGGCATTGTTTGCGGCGCGGGCCGGCGCCTACATCATCAGCCCGTTCATTGGCCGGGTCGACGACACGGGCGTCGACGGCATGCAGCTGATCCGCGAAATCGCTGGCATCTATAAATTGCACGGTATCACCACCAAATTGTTGGCAGCCTCGATCCGGCACCCGCGCCACATCGTCGAGTCTGCGTTGGCCGGCGCAGACATCGCAACCTGCCCGTTCGGCGTCATCAAGCAGAGCATGAAGCACCCGTTGACCGACAGCGGCATCGAAAAATTCTTGGCTGACTGGAAAAGCCGTCAATAAAAAAGGGGATTGAGATGCCGTATACCGAAGTCGACCAACTCGCAATCAATACCTTGCGCGGCCTGGCAATCGACGCCATCCAGCAGGCGAATGCCGGTCACCCCGGGCTGCCGTTGGGCGCTGCGCCGATGGCGCATGTCTTGTTCACGCGCTTCTTGGCGTACAACCCGCGTGACCCGCACTGGCCCGATCGTGACCGCTTCGTCCTGTCGGCCGGCCACGGTTCGATGCTGCTCTACGGGCTGCTGCATTTGGCGGGCTACGACCTGCCCCTCGAAGAAATCAAGCGCTTCCGCCAGTGGGGTTCGCTGACGCCGGGTCACCCCGAGGTCGGTGTCACCCCGGGCGTCGAAGTCAGCACCGGCCCGCTCGGGCAGGGTGCGGCCAACGCCGTGGGCATGGCGGTCGCCGAGGCGTTTTTGGCGGCCAATTACAACCGCCCGGACGCGGCCCCGGTCGATCACTACACGTATGCTCTGGTGAGCGACGGTGATTTGATGGAAGGGGTCGCCTCCGAAGCGGCATCGCTGGCGGGGCACCTGGGTCTGGGCAAGTTGATTTTCCTCTATGACGATAACCTGATTTCGCTCGACGGGCCGACCTCGCTCGCCTACACCGAAGACGCCCTCAAGCGCTACGAAGCCTACGGTTGGCACACCCAACGCGTCGCCGACGGCAATGACTGTGACGCCATCGAAGCCGCGATCCACGCCGCCAAGGCCGAGACGAGCAAACCGTCGATCATCGCGGTGCGCACGATTATCGGTTTCGGGTCGCCCTCGTACGCAGGGACGGCCCGGGCACACGGCGAACCGCTGGGTAAAGACGAAGTGCGTGCCACCAAAGCAGCACTCGGGCTCGACCCCGATGCCTTTTTCGCCGTTTCGCCTGCGGTCACTCAGCTGTGGGCCGAGTCGGCGCGCCGCACCAGCAAGCTCTACGAGGCCTGGCAGAAGCGGGTGACGGTCTACGCCGCCGCCCACCCCGACGCCGCAGCCGCGTTGCGGACTGCCTGGGACGGTGCCCTGCCCGACGGCTGGAACGCCGGGTTCGACACCCTCTTCGCGGGCAGCGGCGACATGGCCACCCGCGACGCATCGGGCAAAGTCATCGAAACCCTGCGCGCACACATCCCCTGGTTTGTGGGCGGTGCGG
Source organism: Chloroflexota bacterium (assembly GCA_046046485.1). GTDB lineage: Bacteria > Chloroflexota > Chloroflexia > Chloroflexales > Roseiflexaceae > UBA965. Next base: position 7,064 of record JBJOJU010000158.1, read on the forward strand.
CCGATTTGGCGGGCTCCAACAAGACCCCCAAGGTCCTCGACGGCTCGTTCCAGAAAGACAATTACCGCGGCAACGTGGTTTGGTTCGGTGTGCGCGAACACGCGATGGGCGCCATGATGAACGGCATGTACGCCCACGGCGGGATCCGCCCCTACGGCGGCACGTTCTTGACCTTTTCTGACTACATGCGGGGCGCGATCCGCGTCGCGGCGCTGTCGCACCAGCCGGTCGTCTATGTGTTCACGCACGACAGCATCGGCGTGGGCGAAGACGGCCCCACCCACCAGCCGGTCGAACACCTGGCGTCGCTGCGGGCATTGCCCAATCTGCTGACCATCCGCCCCTGCGACGCCGCCGAAACCGCCGCCGCGTGGGAAATCGCCCTGACCCAGGCACACCGGCCCACCGCCCTCATCCTCAGCCGTCAGAAGCTCCCGGCGTACGACCGTTCGGTCTACCCCAGTGCCGCCCTGGTCGCCCGTGGTGGGTACGTGCTGCGCGAAGCCACCGGCGGTGCGCCGCAGGCGATCGTCATCGGCACCGGCTCGGAAGTGATGTTGGCGATGCAGGCGGCCGAGCAGCTCGAAGCCAAGGGCATCCCCACGCGGGTCGTCTCGATGCCGTGCACGTCGTTGTACGACGAACAGCCCGCCGAGTACAAGGCCAGCGTCTTGCCGGCGTCTGTGACCGTGCGCGTGGTGGTCGAAGCCGGGGTATCGTTTGGCTGGGAGCGCTACGTCGGGCAGACCGGCGGGCTGGTCACCATCGATCGCTTCGGTGCATCGGCACCGGCAGCCGAGATCTATCAGCAATTCGGTATCACCGCTGCGGCGATTGTCCAATCGGTCGAAAACCAACGCAGCTGACGGGTGTCGGTCGGGTGCAGCGGCGCCGGGGAAACCCGGCGCCGCTGTTTTTCTGCCGATGCTCT
>JBJOJU010000259.1:0-4680 GCA_046046485.1 Chloroflexota bacterium
CCCTGGGTGACGTCGTAGAGGCGGGGAATCAACGAGACCAACGACGTTTTGCCTGAGCCGGTGGGGCCGACGACGGCGATCATTTCGCCGGGCTGGACCGCGAGATTCACATCCCGCAAGACCCAGTCGCCACTGCCGCTCTGGCCGACACGGGCACCGTAGCGAAACCAGACGTGGTCGAAGGTCACGGCTCCCTGCAACGCGGTGACGGTGGTCTGGTCGGGGGTTGCCGGCATGTCGGCAGGTGTGTCGATGAGCGTGAAGGTGCGCTCGGCGGCGGCCAATGCCGACAGCGCCGTCGTGTAGAACTGCGAGAGCGCCTGGATGGGTTGGAAGAAGAAGCGCATGTAGGTCAAGAAGGCGACCACGGTCCCGGCGGTGACTTGGTCGTCGATGACCAGATAGCCGCCGTAGCCGGCGACGATGGCCAAGCCGATGGCCGCCAACACATCGACGAGCGGCCCGAATGCCGCGGTGATCGCGGTCGCATTGACGTTTGCATCGCGATTGGCGGCGTTGAGTTGCGCGAAGCGCTCGCGGTTGACGTCGGTCCGGGTGAATGCCTGGGCGACCTTGACCCCGGCGATTTCCTGCTGGATGTCGGACGAGACATCACCGATCGATTCGCGGGTCTTGCGGAATGCCCGTCGTGCTCGGGCCGCGAACAGCTGGGTCATCGCGAACAAGACGGGGAGCAGCACCAGGCTCGCACCGGTAAGGCGTATGTCGAGCAGGAACATCGCGATGATGATGCCCACCAACGAAAAGAGATTGCCCACCATCATGATGAGGCCTTGGCCCAGCAGCTGCGAAATCACTTCGATGTCGTTGACGATACGTGACATCAGATCGCCGGCCGGATGCTGGTCAAAGAAGCGTAACGACACGTGTTGCAGATGAGCAAAGATTTCTTGGCGCATCCGGGCGATCGTGCGCTGGCCGACCTGGCCCATGTACAGAAACTGGAAGCGCGAAGACGCAGCCCCGATGAGGTACGTCGCCAGCAACCCCAGCATGTAGTAGAGCAACAGGGTGCGGTCTTTATGGCCCATGGCGTCGTCGACGGCACGCCCGATGAGCATGGGGCCGAGTGCCATCATGGCGGCGCCGACCAACGACAGGGCGATGATGCCCACGAGGGTGCGCCAATACGGGGCCAGATATGCCGCTAAGCGGCGGGCAGCGATGCCGCCATTGGCGGCATTGCCTTCGGGGAGCTCGGCCATGCCGCGGATTCCGTGGTGCATCAGGCTGCTCCTTCCTGGGTGAGTTGATGACCGAACTGGGAGTCGATGATTTCGCCGTAGACGGCGTTGTCGCGCAGGAGTTCTTGGTGGGTGCCTATACCGATGATTTTGCCGCCGTCGAGGAGCAGTATCACATCCGCGTTGCGCACCGTGCTGATGCGCTGCGCGATGACGAACGAGGTGCGATTCTTCATCAACACATCGAGCGCTTGCTGGATCTTGTACTCTGTCTCGGCGTCCACGGCCGAAGTGCTGTCGTCGAGGATGAGGATTTTTGGATTGAGAAGCAACGCCCGTGCAATCGCGATGCGTTGGCGCTGCCCGCCCGAGAGACCCACGCCCCGTTCGCCGACGATGGTGTCGTAGCCCTGTTCGAACTCAGCGATGAACGGGGCAGCCTGCGCTTGTTCTGCGGCAGCGTGCACTTCGGCGTCGCTCGCATCGGGTCGCCCATACGAGATGTTGTCACGGATACTCCCGCTGAAGAGGGTCGTTTCCTGCAGCACAATGCCGATTTGCCGGCGCAAGGAATCGATTTTCACCGTACGGATGTCGTGTCCGTCGATGGTGACGGTACCGGCACTCACGTCGTAGAAGCGCGGGATGAGATTGATGAGCGAGCTCTTGCCGCTGCCGGTGGTACCCAAAATCGCCACGGTCGTACCCGCGGGGATGTCGAACGAGACATCGTCGAGCACCTTGGTAGCCGAGCCCGCGTAGCGCAACGACACGTGGTCGAAGCGCACGTGACCTGCCACGGTGGGCATTTCGACGGCATCGGGGGCATCTTCGATGTCCTGCTTGGTGTCGAGCAATTCGAAGATTCGCTCGTTGCTCACGCTGGCACGGGTGATCTGCGCGGCGATCATGCCCAACATGAACAGCGGCTGCGACAGCAGGCTGAGGTAGGTCGTGAATGCCAGCAACTCACCGACCGTGATTTCGTTGCCCATCACCTTGTACCCGCCGACCCACACGACGGCCAGCACTCCGAGGTTGTTCATGAGGAATATCAACGGGAACGAGCTCGACATCATGCCCACCGATTTGAGATTCATGTCGAGCAGGTCATCGTTGCGCTTCCCGAAGCGCGTGGTCTCGTGAGCCTCGCGGCCGAATGCTTTGACCAGCCGCACGCCGGCGATGTTCTCTTGCAAGACCGTGTTGAGTACGCCGAGCCGATCTTGAATCGCCGAGAACATCGGGCGCACCACGCGCATGAAATACCCGAGAAAGAACAACGACGGCGGGATGATCATGATTGCGACCAGCGCCATTTGCCAGTTCATCGAAAAGAGCGCATACAGGCTGCCCACCATCATCAACAGTGCGCTGATGAACTGCAGCAGGGCCGAGGCGATGAAGGTGCGGACCTGCTCGACATCGCTGGTCAACCGTGTCATCAACTGGCCGGCTTGGGTCTGGTCGTGATAGGCGAAACTCAACGTCTGGATTTTTTCGAAGAGCTGATTGCGCACGTCGAATGCATACGACTGTGAGAGTTTTTCTGATAGATAGCTCTGGGCGAAGCCGAACACTCCGCGGACAACGGCGAGCGCAACCATCCACCCGGCACCCCAGTACACGACTGTTAGGTTTTCGGGTGTGATGCCGTCGTCGAGCACCTGCTTGAGCAGCATTGGGCTGTACAAATTTGCGACTGTCGACAGCAGCAAGCTGAAGAATGCGCCGAAAAAGAGCACCCAGTAGGAACCTAAAATCCGAAACATGCGCCGAATAAGCAGCATGAAGCCCTCCCATTAAGTACTTTGTCTATGATACGGATAAAACGGTCTTTCAGCCTCGGTGATTTGGGTGATTTTTCTGCGATTTTTACGACTTCACCGCGCGGACGATGTCACGACTGCCATCGAGGACTCTGCCGTACCAACGGGGGAGTGGGGTCGAAAAACGGTGCTGATACCAGCGGGCATGCGCAAGCAGATCAGGGAAAATCGGCGTGTAGGTGCGCGTCGTCGTGATACGCAAGAATTCCGCACGTGAGACGGTTCGGTTGCCGGGGTAATCTTCTGCGACCCCGTCGCCGTCGCGATCGACGACGTTGTCTGCTGCGTCGCAGCGCCCAAACCGGGGCCACTCGCTGTCGATGAGGTAGTACTCGCTGCGCTCGACCCCTGCGGCGTCGTGATAGGTGTCGCTGTAGCCGACGAGGACGACGGCGTGTTGCCCGTAGACACGTCGTCGTCCCCACTGCGCGGCGGAGTAGATGTCGACGATGACGGGCACACGCAGGTCGATGAGTTCCCGCCATACGAACTCGGCGTCGGTGTGCGCCAACGAACCATAGTGACTCCCGTACCCCAGTCGGCGGAGCTGCCACGCTTTGAGCGGCGGCAGGGTGCCACCGAGGGCAGCCTGGAAGAACGGCCCTACGGCGCGCCGGAACACCAGTGGATCGTAGAGCGTCTGTCCGGCTTGGATGTTGAGCGCGTGTGCCATCGCAGAGAAGCTGCATTCGTTCTTGCCTTGCGGACGCAGTGGCCATGCCGCAGTCGGCCCCGCGAAGACCGAATGGACAGCCGAGGGAAATGACTGGTCGGTCACGCCGCTAGCAGTAGTAGGGTTGCCCATGTTTGACACTACCTCTGGTATAGCGTATACTCGCCCGTGCGGTGAACCCGCGACAACTCAATATGGTAAGGTGACCCGCTAGCCCGGATGCTAGGGCGTAAAGGTGGAAGACGGTGAGAGTCCGTCGCTGTACCGCAACTGTATTCGTCGAATAGACGAGAGCCAGGAATCCTGCCTTACCGAGAATTGGTACTACCTCTTCGAGTCAAGGAGGAGCCATGGCGACATTGCTATTGTAGGCGATGTGTCCGTTGCCCTCGCTTTTAAGCGAGGGATTCGTATTTTTCGTCACGTTTTTTCGGTGTTCTATCTGACGAGGTACACAATGTACAAGCGTTTGCTGCTTGTTGGAGCCCTTTTCTTGGCTGCCTGTGGTTCGACCGCCCCGGCAGCGAGTCTCCCGACCGATGTCCCCGCCGCTGCGACGGCGACGATCGCCCCGGCGACTGCCACGGCGGAACCGACTGCGATTGCGCAAATCACGGTGACCGATAGTGCGGGTCGCAGTGTCACCATTCCCCAGCCGGTAGATTCGATCGTCTCGTTGGCGCCGAGTACCACCGAGATCGTCGCAGCCCTGGGTGCCCGAGCGCAGCTGGTCGCCGTCGACATGTACTCTGATTACCCGACGGACGTGAGCACGCTGCCCAAAATCACCAACCCAGATATGTCGGTCAATTACGAGCAGATCGCGGCGCTCGCACCCGACGTGGTGTTCGCCGCGGGAATCACGGCGCCCGATGTCATCGCGGGCGTCGAAAAACTGGGGATCGCGGTGGTCGTCGTCGGTGCCCCCAGTGCGACCTTTGCATCGGTGTTGGCCGACATCCAATTGGTGGGC
>JBJOJU010000293.1:0-6101 GCA_046046485.1 Chloroflexota bacterium
GCTCGATGCCCACCATCGCCCACTCGACACCCAGCTGTTGGAAAAACTGCAGATCTTCATCGCTGGCGTTCGCACCGGTCTGAATGGCGATCTGGATGCCGCCGGTGCTCGAAAAATACCCGGGGACTGCCCGCATGGCGTACGGGTTGCTCATACTCCATCCTCCACTGTGAGGTCGGCTCCTGTGCCGTCTGCTGCAATCGTAGCACAGCGCGGTTCAGCGGCTGCGTGGATGCTGGGCGACCGCGTGCAACTCGGTCACCACGCGATCGAGCTCTTGGGCGAGTTCAGTGGCTGCTGTGGTATAGGGTGTCGCTTCCAAAAACGCGTGGGCGAGCTCGTCGTAGTACCAGAGCGTGTTGGCTTTGCTGGCCGAAAAGCGCTTGAAAATCTCGTCGCCGATGCGCCGATGGTCGCGCAGAATTGCCCGGGCGTTGTGCAGTTTGTCGGCGCACGACACCAAACGCGAGCTGCCCGCTTTGTGCGCGATGCTCTCCAAATAGGCGATTTTGCGCGGCTTCCACGATGGTTTCGGGTCTTCATACGTGTCGGTACAATCGGCGACGATCTGGGCGACCGCTGCACCGAAGCGCACCTCGATATCGATGACCCGTGCATGTCCACCGGCGTCTTCGCCCGCGTCGTGCAGCAGTGCACCGATGGCCTCGGCCTCGGTCCCGCCGTGCTCGAGCACGATGCTCGACACGGCGAGCAAGTGGGCGATATACGGTATTTCGGTGTCTTTGCGCTTCTGGAAAGCGTGGATGTGGATGGCGTACGTCAGCGCAGCGTCGAATGCTGGGGTCAGGTGCATCGGGCCCTCCCTCAAGTGATCGATTTGTGGTAACGGGTGAACGGTGTTGCTACTGCAGTAGTATACCAGTAATACGTGATAGCGGAGACGATCGCTGCCATGCCCATGGAGCACCCTGGTCCCCCATCGGGGGACGCGGGTCTCCACGGGCATGACGACACTGGTACATAGTGCGCATCGCGCACACACTGTCCGTCGTCACCACAGCACACGCGCAGGGCGCGTTGGTCTAGATGTCGTCAGCCCCGTGGAGACATGACGCAGAGCGCAATGTGCTCCATGGGGCTGACGCGCGAGACCTGCCAGAAAAACCCATAACCTTTAACCTTTAACCCATAACCTTTTTCGCTGCTGCGATGCCACTGTTATATGCCCCGTGCACGGTCGACGCGTCGGATTCGGTATACGCTTCACCGGCGAACACCAGCCGTGCATTGACCGGTGCCGCCAACGTCCGCCGGGCAGCGATCGACCCGCCGACCGGGATGTATGAGTACGAACCGAGGCTGTAGGGGTCGTTGGCCCAGCGCGTGGCGATGATGCCCGTCGGGGTTTTGTTCACTCCGAAGGCTTTATTGACCAAGGCGCCCATCTGCGCCATCAATTGTGCATCGGTCTTTGCGGCTAAGGTCCGGGCTATTGTGCCGGCATTGAACGCGACGAGGGCTGGCAGCCCGGTGGGTTTATTGAGGGGGATGAACTGATACATCTCGTGCGGGTTCGCCCCCACGATGGTATAAGTGTCGGTGGCGGTGCCCCAGAATGCCGTGTCATAGCGCAGGATGCACTTGTCGAGGACCCCCATTGCCAACTGCTTGATGGCGTTGGAATACGCTGTGGGCAGCGGCGGCGAAAAGGTGATTTTGTTCGCCTTGAGGATTCCCAGTGGGACCGTCACCACGACGGCACCCGCACGCCATGTTTTTGTGCCGGCGCTGACGGTGACCCCCGTCGCATCGGTAGCGATTTTCGTGACGCTGACGTTGTAGGTGATGGTCAGCCCCTTGGCGAGGTATTTGGGGATTCCGTCGTAGCCGTTTTTCACAAACAGATTCCCGCCGCCATATGCGTCGATGCCCTCGTCATAGTGGTTGAGCGAGAGTTTTTCGGCTTCGACGGCGTCGTCGTCGTCGATGATCTGGGCAAACATACTTTCGATGCGGCGTTTTTGGGCAGTGGACAGGCGCTGGTAGGCGGGCTGTGCGTTCAGGCCGGTCCGCAGAGACCGATCGGCGCCGCCCGCGCTGTCGATGGCATCCTGGAGGATGTCGTCGGCTTGGGTGTAGAGGGTTTCGAGCGCGGCGGGTGTGACCGAATCGCCGCTGACCACGTCGATGTAGCGCTCTTCGCCGGCTTCGGGGTCGGCCGCCGTGGTGACGCCGGCACTCTTGGCGAGGGTGACGAGGGGGTTGCCGCGGGCAGTCTCGATCCATTGGGCACCGAGCTCGACCGCTTTGCCCCAGCTGCGGTCGGTGCGGATACGGCCGCCCACGACCGCGCGTGCCTCGAGGATGTGTACCGTTTTGCCCGCTGCGATCAACGTTTTGGCGGCGGCGAGCCCAGCGATACCCGCACCGACGACGATGACATCCGGTGCCCCGACGACTCCTTTAGGTGGCACGGCACGGGTCTTCTCGGCGGTGGCACCACAGGCAGCGACGAGTGTCGCGGTGGCGATGGTCCCCAGGAAGCGGCGGCGGCTGGTCATCATGTGCTTACTTCTTTGGTTTGGGGCACGTGAGTGCCGGGTGCGTGTCGCGGGCGGTCAAACAGGTGTAAAACTCGGTCCAGCTCGACTGCACGACGATGGTCGCTTGGAGCGCCACCTGGGTCTGCAGCAGCTGTGTCTGGCCACGTTGGACAGCGATTGCGGTTGCATTGGCTGCCCGCTGCTCGACGAGCGCGGCGCGGTCCACGGCGATGCTCGTTGCCTGCAGTGCATTGGTGTACGAGTGCTGCGCAATCTGGGTCGCCTGTTGGTTGACAAGGATCAGTGCCGAGTCGCGCACACTGTGCAGTTGCACCGCCTGGTAGTCACTGATCGCATTTGCTGTTTGTTGCAACCGTACCTGAGACGCTGCGAACGCCGATTGCGTTGCTACTGCCGCACCGATGCGCCCGACGCCGCTGATAAGTGTGGCATTTTGGGCGACGACGGTCTGCTGCAGCGGTACCCCAGCCCCATCGGCACGGGCGACCAGCGTGGCATTCTGGGCGACCACGGTCGCGAGGTATTCTGGCCCAGCGGGTGTGGGCGTCGGCGTCGCCGGGGTACTCGTCGCACTCGCCGTGGGTTGTGCGGTGGGGGTCGGGCTGCCCGCGGCACTCTGGGCGGTCACCCGCGATGGCTGGAGCAGCGCGATGACGGTGTTTTGTTGGGCAACGCTCGTCGTCTGGTAGTCGGTCACAGAAGTACTGCCGCAGGCGGTCAGACAACACAGGAGCACAGTGAGTAAAAAACGTTGCATATCTGGGCTCTTTCTCTGTTGAAAACCAGCCTCACACGCGTAGTATCGCACACGGGGCCAAGGGTTCCCGTGAAAACACGGTGGGAGCACCGCCCGCTGCCGCGCAGAGCGCACAAAGAACCCCTCGCTGCTTTCAGCGAGGGGTTCTGAATGGTGGGCGATAGTGGGCTCGAACCACCGACCTCATCCGTGTGAAGGATGCGCTCTAACCAACTGAGCTAAACGCCCGAACACGTCTATCATAGCAGAGCGAAAACGAGAATGCAAACGCGGTTGACGCCGAACTGCGCAGCGTGTATGATACGGGCATCAGATTTCGAGGGAATCATGCGCGACCAGCACACGACAACCTACTTCTATGGGTATTACTTTACCGGCTCACAACTGAGTCCGGCCGTTTCGCCATAGACTGATACGCATCATGTGTACACACCGGCGAGAGGCAAGACCTCCCGCCGGTTTTGTTTTGTACGAGAGGAGCGGTCCATGACCATTGCGTGTCGCGGCGTGCGTGGGGCGATTACCTGCCCGACTAATAGCCGCGCAGACATCATCGAGAGCACCAACGCGCTGCTCAACGCGGTGATCGATGCCAACGGCATCACCATCGCCGACGTGGCGAGTATCTGGTTTACGACGACGACTGATTTGTATGCCGAGTTCCCTGCGGTCGCGGCGCGGCAGCTCGGCTTCACCGACACGGCGTTGATGAACTCGCACGAGATGACGGTCCCCGGTGCATTGCCGATGTGTATCCGCTTGATCATGCATTGGAATACCACCAAAGCGCAGGCCGACGTCAAGCACATCTACCTGCGCGGAGCCACGGTGCTCCGCCCGGATCTGGCCAAATAAACGTTGAGCGCGGACGGATATCCCGCCCGCAGACAAGGAGTCACACCCATGGTTGTCATCATGCAAAACGACGCTGCCAAAGGCGATCTCGAGGCAGTCATTGCCCGCATCGAAGGGTTCAAACTGCGGGGCAGCATCACTGTCGGCGAGTCACAGAACATCGTCGGTATCGTCGGCACGCCCATCCCGCCGCAGCTGCAAGAAATGCTCGAGAGTATGTCGGGCGTGCGCGAGGTGGTGCGCATCTCGCGGCCCTACAAACTTGCGACTCGCGAGTTCCACCCACGCGACACGATCGTCGACGTCAGTGGCGTCGCAGTGGGCGGTGGCAGTGCGGTCGTTATGGCCGGCCCGTGTGCCGTCGAATCCGAGACGCAGATCATGACCGTCGCCCACGCCATCAAGAAAGCAGGCGCCCACATGCTGCGCGGCGGGGCATTCAAACCGCGCTCGTCGCCCTACAGCTTCCGCGGCATGGGTGAAGAAGCCCTCAAACTTATGGCCAAGGCCCGCAGCGAGACCGGTCTGCCCATCGTCACCGAGGTGATGACCCCCACCGACGTCGCACTGGTGGCCGAATACGCCGACCTGCTGCAGATCGGCGCCCGCAACATGCAGAACTACCAGCTCCTCGAAGAAGTGGGCCGCTCGCACCGCCCCGTGTTGCTCAAGCGCGGTCTGTCGGCGACCTTCGAAGAGTGGATGCTCTCTGCCGAGTACATCATGAACCAGGGCAACCACAATATCATCTTGTGCGAGCGCGGGATCCGCACCTTCGAGACGGCGACACGTAACACGCTCGACCTCAACGCCGTCGCATTGGCCAAAAAGCGCACCCACCTGCCCATCATCGTCGACCCGTCGCACGGCACCGGCAAGTGGTATCTCGTCGCGCCGTTGGCCATGGCCGGGTTGGCGGCCGGTGCCGATGGCCTGATGATCGAGGTCCACCCCGACCCCGACAAAGCAACCTCCGACGGCCCGCAGTCGCTGACCCTCGAAAACTTCGCCGCCCTGATGCCCCGCATCAACGCCCTCGCCGGTGTGCTGCACGCCGTGTAGTGCGCGCATCCCATAGCCCCACGGCGTGCCATATAGCCCCATGTCAGCCCCCGTAGGGGGCATGCCAATAGCCCCACGGCATGCCGTGGGGCTATAATATCCCTGTATGTGAAAGGAATCACCCGTGACCATCACCATCGCAGAAGTGGAGAACCTACGGCAACGCTTCGACGGCGTCCGTGGGCGGCTTTGACCTCGCTGCCAAGCAAACCCTCCTCGACACCCTCGAAACCCAAGCGGCCGACCCCGATTTGTGGAACAACCCCACCAACGCCCAGCAAGTGATGCAGCGCATGACGCGCACCAAAGCCGAGCTGGCGCGCTGGGCCGATGTCGACGCCCGGCTCACGATGACCCACGAGTTCGTCGAACTCGGCGATGAATCGTTGGCCGACGACGTCGTGCGCGAATACACCGCCCTCAAAGCCGACATCGACGCGCTCGAAACCGAAGTGCTGCTCAGTGGCTCGTACGACGACCGTGATGCCTTTCTGTCGATTAAAGCCGGCATGGGTGGCACCGATGCGGCCGACTGGGCCGAAATGCTGCTGCGCACCTATACGCGCTGGGCAGAGAAAAAGGGTTTCACCTGCAACCTGGTCGACCAGACCATCGGCGAAGAAGCGGGCATCAAGAGCGCCACCCTCGAAATCCGTGGCGACTATGCCTATGGCCTCTGCAAAGCCGAAGCGGGCGTGCATCGCTTGATTCGGTTGTCGCCGTTCAACTCGGCCAACACCCGCCAGACGTCATTTGCCCTCATTGAGGTACTCCCCGAGGTCGATGACGCGCCGGAAGTCAGCCTCAAACCAGAGGACATCCGCGTCGATGTCTACCGCGCCGGTGGACACGGCGGCCAGGGCGTCAACACGACCGACTCGGCGGTGCGCCTGACCTACAAA
>JBJOJU010000295.1:0-3386 GCA_046046485.1 Chloroflexota bacterium
TTGGATCGGGTCGAAGAAGGTCGGGACCAACCATCCGTCGGGGCGCTCTGCGGTACGCAGAGCGCCGTTGTGCGAATCGCGCACCCGCACATAGGTCAGAGTTCCCAGTGCACCGCTGTCGATGACGGCTTTGATCGCGACCGTCGAGGCGTGGTAGCGCCGGTACAGCGACACGACCAGCGTCACTTGGTTGCGGGCGACGGCCGCCAGGATGGCCTGGGCATCGGTGACGTGGGCGGCGATGACCTTTTCGGTGAATATGTGTTTACCTGCGTCTGCTGCCGCTACCATCAGCTCGCGGTGCATGTTGGTCGGGCTGGTGATGACGACGCCGTCGATGTCCGGACGTGCCAAAATGTCGCGATAATCTGACACGAAGGGCACGTTATACTGCGCTGCCATTGCGTTTCCACGACTTTCGTCTTCGTCCCAGATTGCCACCAAATCGGTGCCCGGATGGGCGACGGCTTCGTTGGCGTAGTCTTTCCCATGTACATGCCAAAAACTCAGGACTGCGACACGCATTGCGGGCTCCTTTTCGTCAACGCTGACAGATGAACACGACTGGTTGCCCCTCAGGGGCCGGGATAAACAGCGCGCCGGGTTCGCGGACGCCGCTGGCGATGGTCTCGCCCGTGCGCGGGTCGACGACGCGGTACGGCAAAGGGACGAGCGCAGACATGATCAGCAACGGGCCACCATCTTCGCTGTAGCAGAGGAAAAACTCATTCCCCTTGCGTAGGCCACGCCGACCCAGCGTCATCTCCCAATCGGGTTGACTGTCGACGATGGGCAGGTCGGCCAAGATCTTTCCCACCAAACCCACATACGTCGAACCCTCGAACGCCAGCGCCTCACGCCAGCCGCAACCGGGTGCCAAGAAAAACGGTGATTGGCCGGGTTCGTCGCCGCGATGGGCCCACTGCCACAGGCTGCCGGCGCCGTAGACCACGCCCATTGTGCCGCCGGCGCACAGGTTGACCCAGGCTTCACTCCCCTGCCACCAACCAGCGGCGCGGCCCGTGACGGTGGTGTTTTCATACGAGGGCTCGCCGTTGGCGACGGCTTTGGTGGGCGTGAAATGGCGCATCTCGGCGACGCGTTCGGGCATGTGTTCGCCCTGGTGACCGGTCTGGCACCACTGGAAATCGAGCCAGTCGGCTCCCTGGTGCGCATTGGCGATTGCATGCGGGCGGTAATGATTGCCGGTGGGTTGGTGGTAGCAGTCCCATGCGTGGATTTCTTTGCCGCCGGCAGCGACCGGTGCCTCGAGCCCGGTGCCGTCGCCGCCCACCAGATAGACCACCGGTCCGGCCCCGTAGCGTGCCACCAAATAGCGACAGAAGCGGGCGTAGTCGGTGGGGGGCAAAACCGGGCCGGCGACGTCGTGCCCTTTCCAGCCAAACCCCATGAACACCGGCTGGAGCACCGGCACGATGTCGTGGGCCAAGAGGATGCCGCGGAGGATGTCGAACGCCTGGAAGTATTCCGGCAGCAGCTGCGTGAGCCGCCCCTGCGAGAGATCGGCGAACCCGCGGGCGAACCCCTCGTCGGCGGTGCGTTCGGTGGGACCGTCGGCACGCATGTCGGGTTGGATCGCCATCAACAGCACGGCGTTGAAGCCTTTCGCCTGTCGGTCTGTGGCGTACTGGGTGGCATCGGCAGGGGTTGCACGCCAGGGGAGCCCCCAGGCGGTGTCGCCCACCAAAAAGCCCGGCGCACCATCGGCATGCACCAGATGCCGACCCGCCGCCGACATGTGCCAGAAGCCATGGCGCTCCCAGCGGGTCGTTCCGTGGCCAGGTGTGGCGGTCAGCGTGCCGGTCTGACGTAGCCCCGGGTCCCCCGTCGTACAGTTGCTGGTCCAGCGCCAGGTGCCGCTCGGTTTGGTCGACGCGAAGCGGATACACCAGGTCGCGTCGCCGTCCCAATACGCCGGCCGGCGCAGGGTGGTGCCGTCGTCGTGGACGAAATCTACCCAGGCTGACACATCCATGTATGGATTGCCGTAGGCTTTCTGGGCGGTGAGCGTGATGGTTACTTCATGCCATTGTGCTGCGGACATCAGCAACCTCGCAGTCTGTGGTGTCAGCGTGAAAACGAGCAGGAACAGTCGCTTTTTTGATGGCGGCAGTGCGGTGTCGGTCAGATCTCGACCCCGGGCAGCCCGATTGCGCCGAGCAGCACGGAGAGCTCACCGGCGTGGGGGAGGTCGTGATCGAGCAGCCCCCAGATGGTCTGGATGCGCTGGTGTGTCTCGTCATCGAGGTCGGTAGTGGGGTCTCCCTGTAGGAGCGTGGTTGCGATGACATCCCAGGTCACCGCGAACCCATCGACGATCAGGGCAGCGGTCAGTGGCTGTTGTTGCGGGCTTCCCCATGCGAGAAACGGTGAAACGGCGTGCGCTGCATCACCCAGTGTGTGCGTCAGGTGGAGTGCCCGGCCGTAGACAATGTGCGCCGCGAGGTCGCCGACCGTGCGCATGTGCGGTAACGGGCGCTGCTGCAGCTGGTCGAGTGTCAGTGGTGCTATGGCACGACGCAGCGCTGCGTCGTACTCATTCCAGCTGTCGTATGCGCGTGCTTCGGCGACGGCAGATCGGTGCATGGTGGTATTCCTCGGAAGCGTTGCGCGTGGTCATGTCCGATGTCGGGGATGCCTGGGATTATACCCCAGCCACGCTCCCCATGTACCCGTCACCCGCGCCGGAGGTATGTCGCAAGGGTCACGAGGCTCATCGTGACCACGAGTACCGGGCCTGGTGGTTGGTCGAGCCACAGCGTGAGAAAAAAACCGCCGATGTTCCCGAATACGCCCAACCCCATCGCCCACACCAGCATGCTGCGCTGCGATGTCGCGAGGTTGCGCGCGGCGATCGCTGGCAACAGTGTCACCGCGTCGACCAAGAGCGCACCAGTTTGTCGGACCGCGGCACCGATAGTCATCGATATCACGACCATGAGCGCGATCGTGAGCCAACCCACCGCTACACCCGAACTGCGGGCGATTTCACGGTCATACAAAAGTAACGTGAGCTCGCGACGAAACACGAGTGCGAAGGAGAGTACAAGCACTGCGAGACATGCGATGGCGACTACATCGACTGAGCGCATCGCCAAAATCGAACCCCACAAGAGTTCGAACGCGCCGTTCGCATTGACACCGGCAATCGACAAGACGAGCAGGGCAGCAGCGATCGCAAACGTCATCACTAATCCCATTGGACCGGCTAATCCTGCCGGGCGGTCTGCGAGTGGTGCCAATGCAGCGCCGACCACCCCACAGCAGACGATACTCATCAGTGTCGGGTCAATACCATAGATCATGGCAGCTGCAACGCCCAAAAGGCCGACGTGCATCATCGCAAAGCGAATCGACAAGACATT
>JBJOJU010000309.1:0-3413 GCA_046046485.1 Chloroflexota bacterium
CCTGTTGACGATGGCACACAACGTGCTCATCGTCTACGAAGAGCTCCACTTGGTCACCGTCGGTCGACTGCTGACCCTCGTCGTCGTGCCGCTGGGGATGGTGTTGGCGCCGCAGTACGGCGTCGTCGGGTTGGCGATCGCGTACGGAAGCGCCCGGGTGGTCGCGGGCATCTGGGCGACATTTTGGGGATGGCAGCGCATCGGTCTGCAGTGGCCGTGGCGCTTCACCGTTCGTGTCGGCGCAGCCAGTCTGGTCATGGGTGGTTCGTTGATCTTCGTCCAACAGCTCCTCCCCCGATTGAGCGGCTCGGTCTCGTTGGCAGATCGACTCTGGTCGCTCCCGTTGTATGGAGTCGTCACCGTCGGCCACGCGCTGCTGTTCCTGCTCTTTTTCCGCTGGTTCGGTGGGCTCGAAGCAGCCGACCGTGCCCAGCTGGCCAACATGAAGTTGCCCTTCAAGGCACTGCTGTTGCGGGTGCTCTGATGCGCATCGCCTTGTACAACCTGACTACCACGACCGCCTACGGCGGCGTCGAGAGTTTCGTCTGGGACCTCGCCGGCGCGTTGCAGCGGCGTGGCCATGCGGTGACGATATTCGGCGGGACGGGCGACCGGAGGGTCCCGCTGCCCGGTGTCACGGTGCAGACGTACCCGTTTTTGTCACGCGATGCGTTTCGCTGGATCCCTGGTTTCGCCCGGGCATACGCCGAGCGCAAACTTCTCGAGCGACTGAGTTTTGCGGTGCCGGCGTTCCTCGATCTCATCCGCGGGCGCTATGACATCATCCACATCCAAAAGCCCTATGACATGCTGCCCGCCTTGATCGCCGCACGCCTCAGCGGCGCCCGCGTCGTGCTGGGCTGCCACGGCGAGGATTTCTATCGCGGCGACCGTTGGCTGGCGCGCCAAATGGATGCGGCGGTCAGCTGCAGTGCATACAATGCAGCAACGGTGCATGCACGCTACCAGATCGCGATCGATGTCGTCTATAACGGCATCGACACCGCTGTGTTTGCTCCAGCGAGCACACCGACACCGCTGCCCGAGGCGCCATTTCGCCTGTTGTTCGTTGGGCGCTTACAAGAATGGAAGGGCGTCGAGACCATTCTTCGTGCCCTCGCCGTGCTTCCACTCTGTACCCTGACCATCGCAGGGGACGGTGCCGACCGGTGCCGTTTGACCACCCTCGCAGCAGACCTGGGGGTGTCGCAGCGCGTGACATTCCTCGGCGCAGTCGAACGCACGTCGATGCCGCAGCTGATGCATCAGCATCACCTGTTGGTGGCGTCGAGCTATGCAAGCGAGACCTTCGGTATCGGCCTGGTCGAAGCACAGGCATGCGGATTGCCCGTGGTCGCATCGCAGTTCGGTGGTTTCGTCGAAGTCGTCGATCCGGGCAGAACGGGGTTGTTCTACCCCGCCCGTGATGCGACAGCATTGGCCGCGGCGGTCCAATTACTCATCGACGACCCGGTACATCGTGACCGCATGGCCGCTGCGGCACCCGGGTGGGCAGCGCAGTTCGCCTGGCCGGCAGTCACCGACCGTGTCGAGGCCGTCTACCGGCGTCTGAAGGATTGACATGCACATCCTCCTGATTTCTACCTACGGATTCGATACCCGCTTCCCCAGTCGACCCGAGTTTGTGTTGGCACGGGCACTGGCGGAGCTGGGGCACACGGTGAGTGCGGTCGAGTACTGGCATACCCGCACGCAACCGCAGACCGAGGTCTATCAACCCGGGCTCACGATCTACCGCTGTCGCACGTTCGGCTTCGCGTCGTGGGACTTGTGGCGACTGGCGCGCCGGTTACCGCTACCCGACATCATCCACGTGCATCATCTGCGCCACCTGTTGGCCTATCAAGCACAGATGCATTGGCGTGGCCGCGTCCCGATGGTGTTGACACCGCACGGGATCCTGCACGACGGGGATCTCGTCGTCGACCGCGAAATGCCCCTGCAGCACCCGCTCACCCCCGAGAAGCTCCTGCTCGATCGGGGCCGCCTCTGGCGAGCGTTGGCTCGCGGTGGCTACCCGCGGCGGGTGTTTCGCAACTATTTCATCCACGCACCGTTGCTGCGCTACGACGGCGTATTTGCCCTTTCACATCATGAGAAAAGCATCATCGCCGACCTCGGTGTGGAGCCAGACCGCATCGCGGTCATCCCCAATGCAATCATTCTCGAGCGCTATGCAGACCCAGCCCCGGCGCGGCCTGTGCAGGCGCCGTGGCTGTTGTTCATCGGGCAGTTGGTACCCCGCAAAGGGTGGGATATCTTGATCGACGCGCTCCCCATAGTGCTGCAGCACCACCCGACGGCACATCTGACCATCGTGACCCACAACACCAGTCAGCGCGACCTGCTCGAAGCCCGTGCAGCGGCACTCGGCGTGAGTGCGTGCATCGAAATCCGCACGCGGGTCGACGAAGACGAAAAAGTCCGTCTGCTGGAAGCAGCGGACATTTTGGTCGCACCGAGTCGCTACGAAGGGTTTGGCATCCCACCGATCGAAGCCATGGCAGCCGGGTGCGCAGTCATAACGACCGATTGTGCCGCCGGCAACGAGATCGTCGCACACGAACAGACAGGGTTGTTGACGGGCTATGACGACGCAGCATCGGTTGCAGCAGCAGTTTGTCGCCTCATTGAAAACCCTGCCGAACGAGCACGCTACGTGGCCGCCGGCGCGCAGTATGCCCACACGACGTTTTCACCACGTGCGGTCGCGCAGGCCACGTTGGCCGCATATCAGACACACATCACCCGGTCGAAAAAACGCACTGTGCTATAATACGACCGCATCCGCATGAGAGGAATGTGACATGGTGACACTGACGAGTATTCGCGCGCTACTGTTTGAAATATCGCTCAATGGTCCGCGCATTCTCTGGCGGACGGTCAACGACTTCAGCCTGTGGCGGATTATCGAATACCCCTGGGTCACCCGACACCTCAATGCCAAGCCCGGCGACGTGATTGTCGACATCGGTTCGGGTACCTCGACGTATCCACACATGCTCACCAAAACAGGTCTCGACGTCATCATCATCGAGCTCGACGCAGACCGAGTGCGCTGGCAAGCCCAGAAGCGCCGTGAGACTGCCCAACCCGGCGATGGTCGGTTGATCTCGATTGTGGCAGATGCCACCAAGATGCCGTTCCGCGACGGTGTGGTGAAACGCATCAGTGCGGTGTCGTCGCTCGAGCACATCCCCGACGACAAAGCCGTCGGTCAAGAGATTGCCCGCGTGCTCGCCGACGACGGGGTGGCGGTGATGACGCTGCCCTATACCAGTACGGAACGCACGAGCTTCATGAAGGGTATCCGCAACTTCGAGCAGGTCGCGAAGAACACCTTCGACCAGGTGGGCAAGAACGGGTCCTTCTTCCGCTTTTATACCGATGCA
>JBJOJU010000342.1:0-3339 GCA_046046485.1 Chloroflexota bacterium
CAGGCTGGGGTAGAGGATCGTGACGCCGGGGTTGGCAGCCCGTGCGGCACGGCTGGCGCGGTTCAGCAGATCCGTGAATGCGACCGGGTCGGGGAGCTGCCAGTTCCACTCGTAGGCCAGGTTGGGTTCGTTCCAGATCTGGATGTAGTGCACCTGCGGGTAGCGGGCGGCGACCATGCCCACGAAACGGGCGTAGTCGTCGTAGTCGTCGGGTGGCCCAGTCGAGTCGCCGTTTTCGACGATGCCGGCCTGGAATTTCTCGGTGGCGCTGCTGACGACCCTGGCCCACGCCGGTGGGCGATCGACGCGGACGACGAGTTCGATATCGTGGCGGGCAGCCGCGGCGACGATGCGGTCGTATTTGTCCCACGCCGAGTGAATGGCACCGGCGTTGCGGCGGTCGATGAAGTCGCCTCGGCCATGGATTTCGACGTCTTCCCAGGGCATCTGGATGCGCGCGTAGCCCGCCCCGAGCGTTGCCGCAGCTGCAAACGTCTGCTCGACGACGGCCGGGTCCGGTTCGTATTGGATGTTGTAGAGGTTGACGCCCAGGGCGGGCAATGCCGCCGCTGAGGGCACGGCAGTGGGGCCGGTGGCGATGCCGCGGTGCCAGGCGTTATCGAGCAGGGTGCTGGCGACGAGCAGGGCGACCGAGCCGAGCCACAGGGCATGGGTGCGTAGGTTTTTCATGGCGTCCCCATCCACGCATTGACGATCCGGGGTACTGCGCCGTCGACCGGGTACATGGCGTAGCGGTTTTCGCCGGTGCCATAGACGATATCACTGAAGACGTGGAAGGCGAAGTTGGCCGCCGGGGTGGCGCGCATCTGCCAGGCGAGTGCGATGATCTGGTCGCGGGGCATGTCGGTGCGGGCGTGGCCGACCAAGGCGTCGGTGATCTGGGCGGTTGTCTCGATGGTCTCGAGAAAACCGCCGCCGCGCAGCCGGTTGGCAATGGCCGCGAGTACGGCTTGCTGGCGACGCATGCGCTCGAAGTCGTTGTCACTATGGCGGATGCGGCTATAGGTGAGCGTCGTCGCGCCGTCCATCGTGTAGGTACCGGGTTCGAACGAGACCTCGCGGAACTGGTAATCCATGGTGGGGAAGCGGGCGTCGTACAGACTCTTGGTGACCTGGACCGGGACGCCGCCCATGGTGTCGATGACGTCGGTGAACCCTTGGAAGTCGACCAGCACGGTGTAGTCGATGGGCTGGTTGATGACCTGACTGATGGTCTGGGCAGCGAGGGAAAATCCGCCGCCGAGGTTGGGGTAGACGTCGCCGTAGACGTGGGCGGCGTTGATACGCGCCATCCCGTAACCAGGGATCGTCACCAACAGATCGCGGGGCAGCGACAGCATGGCGATGCGCTGCTGGGCCGGGTCGATGCGCAAGAGGATGATGGCGTCGGTGCGCGCGGGGGTCGTCTCGCCCGGGCGGCGGTCGGAACCGAGCAACAGCACCGTCAGTGGTTTGTCGAAGGTCGGCAGCGCGATCGGGACCGCCGCCGGTGCCGGAGTCGCGATGGCGAGGGCGGCCGCGGTCGGTTGCAGGGCAGAGTCGGTGGGGACCGCCGTCGCCATCCCGCTGATGACGCCCAGATTGGCATAGATGCGCGCGCCGTTGCTGGCCAGGGCATTGATATCGCCGCCGTATATCGCCAACAGAGCGCCGACGACTCCAGCGACGACGATGATGGCCCAGGTCAGTGGGCCGTAGGGGTCGGCCGCTGCCGGGCGTGCCGGTGCGGCGGTGCGTTGTGGCGGTGCGGCAGCAGGTGGGGCGGCAGACGAGGCAGCGGGCGGAGCGACCGGCGGGGGCGTGCTGGGGCCCTTGAGGAGGCCGGCGAGTAGCTCACGCGTATTGGGGCGGTCGCTGCGATGGAGGAGCTTGCCCAAGAGGGTCTGTTGGGTGCCGTAGAGGGCGCGGGCGCACGCGGGGCAGCCGGCGACGTGTTCGTCGACCAGCAGTTGCTGAGCGCTGCCGGGCACCACTTTCTGGGAGCGCACGAGGGCGCGGATGCGTTGGCAGTCATCAGCCATTGATGCGGTCCCGGGTGTGCGACTATCGTCGGGACATTGTAGCATGTTCTGCTTTGACATCACTATTCCCATGTGCTACGATACGTAGGCGATGGCGACGTCGCCAAGTGGTAAGGCAGAAGTCTGCAAAACTTCCATTCACCGGTTCAAATCCGGTCGTCGCCTCCAGTTACCCCTTCGGAATCGTTGCCGGTTCTGTGAGGGGTTTTTTGTCCACTCCAGCAGTGCGGGAGGTATCCGATGAGCGGAATCGACCTTTCGACCCTCGACTACGATGCATTGTGCGAGCTCCGTGACGAGGTCGCTCAGCGCATCCTGGAGCTGCGTCAGCACCCGAGCCTGCGCCTCGAAGAAACCCTCTTTCTGTTCGAAGAAGCCAAACTCGCGCTCGCCGAGCGTGGCGTGCGCTGGCATTCGCTCGAACGCTGGCAGTGGATCGACGGCGAGGTGCGCTTCTGGGTCAACCCGGTCGACCAAGCCCGCTACTGCACCGGTTGGTACAACCTGGTCGCGGTGACCGCCTGGCTGACCGACAGCGGGCCAATCGTCCGACCGCCGGCCGCCGACATCCCCTTCCAGTGGATCGCAATCGATGAGCTGCGCGACTGAGACGACGACGAGCGACACCACGCGGGAGCGCCGCGGCGGTGTCTTTTTTGTGTGAGGAAGCCGATGCCGTTGAGTGAAGCAGCCCGCGTCGGTGCGCAGGGCGTGGGGGTGGCGATCGTCTCGTATAACACGGTCGATTTGTTGCGCGACTGTCTGGCATCGTTGGCCGCCTGCACGCTGCCCGTGGCCGTGGTGGTCGTCGACAACGGCTCGCATGACGGCAGCGTGGCGATGATCGCCGAGGAGTTCCCCGCCGTGACGGTGCTGACGCCCGACACCAACCTCGGTTTCGCCCGCGGCACCAACTTGGCGCTGCGCCGCTTACAGGCCGATGCGCCGGCGCTGGAGTGGTATTACCTACTCAACCCCGACACCGTCGTGTACCCCGGTGCGCTCGAAGCGCTGGTTGCATTCGGGCAAGCACACCCCCGCGTGGGCGTGGTATCGCCGCGGTTGGTGAATGTCGACGGGTCGTTGCAACGGGGCGTGTTCCGCTTCCCCACGCCGTTGATGACGTTGTTCGACGTACTACCCCCCGGCGAAGCGACCCCCGGGCGCTTCTATGACAGCTGGTGGCACGGCCGCTACCCCCAAGAGGCAGCCGGTAATGCGCCCTTCCCCGTCGACCACCCGCTGGGTGCGGCGCTGCTGACACGGGCGCAGGTGCTGGCCGAGGTGGGGCTGCTCG
>JBJOJU010000352.1:0-6447 GCA_046046485.1 Chloroflexota bacterium
CAAGATCAAATCAAAAGTATGGCTATTATGGGGCTTTGGTGTGGGAATCGTCACAGCCATGATCCGCATAGGAACAAAACACACAACAATCACCCGCACGGGGCGTCAAGACCTGCGCACACTGCGGGCAGGTCCAACGCTGCACTCATTGATCCGGCGGGATAATCGTCTCGGTTTTGGCCCCACATTCTGGGCAGGTGACGGTGCAATTGGTGGTCTTAGAACTCCTTGACAGAGTAGAGACGGTAGCTCACACGGGGACACGGAGGAAATGACTGCGTTCTTTGCCTGTGTACTCCGCGCCTCCGTGTGATGCCCGAACCTTTCACCCGTAACCTTTAACTCTTCACCTACTTGCTGCGTTCCCGCACGTACTGCTCGAGCTCGTTGGTCTTGATGCGCTCTTGCTGCATGGTGTCGCGGTCGCGCACGGTGACCGTCTGGTCTTCGAGCGATTGGAAGTCGACCGTGACGCAGAACGGCGTGCCGATTTCGTCTTGGCGGCGATACAACTTGCCGATCGCACCCGTGTCGTCGTAGACCGTGCGCATGTCGGCGTTCAGCTGCAGGTCGGTGCGCAGCCCCTTGGCTAGCGCCACCAACCCGTCGTGGTTGCGCTTGAGGGGGAAGACCGCTACCTTCACCGGCGCCAGCTGCGGCTTGAGGTGCAACACGGTCCGGTAGAACTCATCGACCACCGGCTGGGCGACGCCGCGCAGTTTCTTGCCCACCTCGATGCTGTCGGCGCCGGGCAGCGCCAGCATCGCCTCGATCGCCGGCAGCCGTGCCCCCAGGTCGCCGCCGATCTGCTCCGCCTGCGCCACGATGGCGTCGCGGTGCTCGGCGCTCAGTTTTTCGCTGCGGCCGACCGACTTCTTGAAGGCGTCGAGCTGCGCTTGGATCACCTCGAGCTTGTCGGCGCCGGGCGCTTTCACCATCTGCTCGTCGTATGCCTCCGACAACACCGCCAAGAAACAGCGACCCACCCCTGCCGACGGCTCGATGACATAGGGCACCACGTGGCGGTTGTTGGGCTGGTCGTAGTAGTTGAGTTTGGCCACGCTGTCGCGGTTCGTGGCCACCTTGGCGCTGATGTTCAGGCTCTCTTGGTCGCGCGAATGCGAGCCCAGGTCGTAGTCGCTCCGGCTGGCGATGCCTTCGATTTCTTCGTAGCCCAGTGACGGGTAGTCGTACATCAAGTCGTAGGTGCGCTTCGAGTAGTGCGCCAAGCCGTCTTTGGGGACGTCGTAGATCTGGATCTTGCTCCGCGGCACGCCGATCGACTCCCACCAGGCCAAGCGGGCTTCGAGCCACTTTTCGTGCCAGTCTTCGTCGGTGCCGGGCATGACGAAAAATTCAATCTCCATCTGCTCGAATTCACGCACGCGAAACAAGAAATTGCGCGGGTTGATTTCGTTGCGGAAGGCTTTGCCTACCTGGGCGATCCCGAAGGGCAGCTTCCGGCTGGTGCTCGACAGCACGTTGCCGAAGTTGGCGAAAATCCCCTGCGCCGTTTCGGGCCGCAGATAGGCAAACGAATCGGCGTCGGCGACCGGCCCGACGGCGGTCTTGAACATCATGTTGAACGGCCGGGCTTCGGTCAGATCGGTCGAGCCGCAGCTCGGGCATTTGCCGTGGATGTGGTCGGCGCGCCACCGACCGCGGCACTTGCGGCAGTCGACCAACGGGTCGTTGAAGGTCTCTTCGTGCCCCGAATACTTCCACACCAAGCGATTCATCAAAATCGCCGCGTCGAGGCCTTCCATGTCGTCGCGGGCGTAGACATTGGCGCGCCACCACGAATTGATGATGTTGTTCTTCAGCTCCACACCCAACGGGCCGTAGTCGAAGACCCCTTGCAGGCCGCCGTAGATGTCGGAACTGGGGAAGATGAAGCCGCGGCGTTTGCACAGAGACGCCAATTGCTCCAGGGATGCTGCAGGCATGTGCTGCTCCTTTCGACCGCTCGGGGACACAAAAATCCCCAAGCGAAATGAATCGCCTGGGGACGCATATCCGCGTGGTCCCACCCCAGTTACCGAGCGCACTCGGTCACTTTTCTTTGATTGTTGTCGACTCCGCGGTGCCGTCCGTGCTGGCGCTGGTCGAGCTTTCACCACTCTCGACTCGCTGGGCAGCCGCTGCTGCACGGGTATCCGCCTCTTCGTCTGTGGCTGAGTATAGCACGGGCGCCGCGACCCGTGCAAACGCCCGCAACGCGATCCAGCCCAGCATCAACAGCACACATCCCAGGGGGATCAAGGGCCACTCCGTGGGCGGTCCTGCCGTGACCACCGTCGCCGGCGCAGGCGGCTCTGGCGTTGTCGTGGGCAGCGCAGTCGGTGAAAACGGCGCAGCGTCGGTTTTTTCGGCCGCGATTACCTGGAGCGCCGGGCTCGGAGCTGCCGACACATCGGTGTTCCGCGGCGCTGTCGCGCTCGCCGTCACCGTCGCCCGCACCGAGGGCGTGGTCGCTTGGGTCACCCGTGCACGCCGGCTCGTCTGGGTGCGGACCACAGCACGCGGGGTGGTCGTCGCCTTGGGTGTCCGCGACGGGCGCGCTGGTTTGGTGGCGGCCGCTGTCTTGCTGCGACTGGCTGTCCGCGACGGCGACAAGGTTTTGGTGAGGCTGGGGGTGCGGGTGGGCGAAGACGTCTTGGTCAAGCTGGGGGTGCGGGTGGGCGAAGACGTCTTGGTGAGGCTGGGAGTGTGGGTGGGCGAAGACGTCTTGGTGAGGCTGGGGGTGCGGGTGGGCGAAGACGTCTTGGTCAGGCTGGGGGTGCGGGTGGGCGAAGACGTTTTGGTCGAACTGGGTGTGCGCGTGGGTGCATCGGTATGCGTCGGGCTCGCGGGCACGACGGTGTCGGTCAGCGCCGCCGGGGTGGGGGTGCCGGGGTCGACCACGACGCTGGTCGCAGTTGGATCGTCGGCCGGTACGACGGTCGCCGGCGGCGCAGCGGTCGCACTGGGTTCAATCGTCGCCGACGCGGTCTGGCTGGGCACGACCGACGCATGGGGGGTCGGCAAAACGACCAGATTGCTGGTGCCCTGGGTCGGGTTGCCTTTTTCCCAGACGCTGCCGCCGTCGGGCACGCGCGCATACGATTCGCTGCTCTTGAGGGCACCGAACGCCACGCTGTCGACGACGGCGCCATCGGCAGCGAGCAGGGTGGCGCTGTCACCGGTATTGTTAAGGATCGCGCTGCTCAGCGCGACCACCAGATAGCCGTGCGCCGGCACCAGACTCCCTGCGGTGATGATCGTCTGGTTGCCACCCGGGGTGTCGTCGTCGAGACGCCAACCGCTCACATCGATAGCTTCATCGGTAGGGTTGTAGAGTTCTATCCATTCGGGGCCACTCGCAGGGGCGGGTTGTACTTCGTTGATGAGCAGTGCCAACGCGAGGAATACAGCGACCATACGCACCTCACAGTAAACGGCGGTTGCTGTGTATACCGTGAGAATCGCCGAAAAAGGTACGGGGTACCCAAAAAGTCGGTGCGTCCGTGGTACAATACTCGCACTGTACCGCTGTCTGATGCGGTAAAAACGTCTGGGGAAAGAGGATTCCATGCATACGCGCGTCGCCATTATCGGTTCCGGCCCGGCCGGCTTGACCGCCGCCCTCTACGCCGCCCGTGCCAATCTGGCCCCGCTGGTCATCCGCGGGCTGCAGCCGGGCGGGTTGATCGCCACCACCAGCGAAGTCGAAAACTACCCCGGTTTCGTCCACGGTATCGGCGGCTTCGAGCTCTCTGACAACATCGAACAGCAGGCCAAGCGCTTCGGTGCCGAGTACCGCGACACGTTGATTTTGTCGATCGACGCGTCCGAGCGCCCCTACAAGCTGCACACCGACGAAGGCGACATCATCACCGCCGACACCATCATCGTGGCCACCGGTGCCTCGCCGCGCAAGATGGGCGTCCCCGGCGAAGAGAAACTCGCCAACCGCGGGGTGTCGTACTGTGCGACCTGCGACGGGTTCTTTTTCCGTGACAAAAAGGTCGTCGTCGTGGGTGGCGGCAACAGCGCGCTCGACGAGGGGTTATTCTTGACCCGCTTCGTGTCGGAGCTGATCATCATCCACCGCCGCGACAGCCTGCGGGCCGACCAGGTCTTGCAAGACCGTGCCTTCGCCAACCCCAAGGTGCGCTTCGTCTGGGATTCGACGGTCGACGAGGTTCTCGGCGACACCACCGTCACCGGCGTGAAAGTGCGCAACCTCAAGACCGGCGCAGTCAGCGAAATCGAGGTCGGCGGCGTGTTCCCCTACATCGGCCACGTGCCCAACACGACGATCTTCAAAGGGTTGCTCGATCTCGACGAAAACGGCTACATCCTCGCCGACGCCCATACCCGCACCAACATACCGGGGATCTTCGCCGCCGGCGACGTCGTCGATCACGTCTATCGCCAGGCCATCACGGCCGCCGGCGAAGGTGCCAAAGCCGCCATGGAAGCCGTCTGGTACCTGGCAGCCCAAGACTACCAAGACCAGCTCGCTGCCAAAGCCGCCAAATAAGCACACACGCCGGAGGGTCACGATGGTGATGCAACGCGAATCAGCCTGGCCCATGGTCAGTGTGGCCGACGCACAGGCCATCATCGCGCAACGCACCGCCACACCACTGGGCACCGAACGCGTCCTGTCGCACCAGTCGGCAGGGCGCGTCGTGGCCGTCGCAGTCGATGCCCCGGCTGATATGCCCGCCGAAGCCCGTGCCACAGTCGACGGTTATGCCCTGCGCAGCAGCGACGGCGACACGGCACGCCGGGTCATCGCCGAACTCACTGCCGGCGGCACTACCCGCGTGACCCTCGGCCCCGGCGACGCAGTGCGCATCATGACCGGCGCGCCGTTGCCCCCCGGAGCCGACGCGGCCATCATGGTCGAGCGCACCCACGAGCGCGACGACATTCTCACCTACACCGGCAGCGTCCGCCCCGGCGACTGCGTCTTGCAACCCGGCAGCGACATGCGCGCCGGCGAACCGGTGCTGCCCGTCGGGGCGGTCATCGCCCCTGCCGACGTCGGCTTACTCACCAACATCGGCCTACGCTGGGTGCAGGTCTATCGCCGCCCAATCGTGGCGGTGTTGTCGACCGGCGACGAAGTCTTCCCCTACGACAGTGACATCCCCTACGGCGGCGTGCGCGATTCGAACCAACCCGCGTTGTTGGCAGCCGTCACGGCGGCCGGCTGCGAAGCAGTGGGGATGGGCATCGTCCCCGACGACCCGCAGCTGCAGCGCGAACGCGTCTTGCACGCGCTGTCGCGCGCCGATGTGGTCATCAGCAGCGGCGGCGTTTCGATGGGCACGCGCGATTTCATCAAACCGCTGTTGGCCGAGCTGGGCACGGTCCACTTCGGGCGCATCGCCTTCAAACCCGGCAAACCGACCATGTGTGCGAGTGTCGGGCAGACCCTCGTCTATGGGCTGCCGGGCAACCCGGTGTCGTCGCTGGTGTCGTTCGAGGTCTTTGTGCGCCCGGCGCTGCGCCGCCTGCAGGGTGACGCACAGCCCGAACGCCCGTCCATCCCTGTCGTCATCGACCACCCCATCACCCCCTCGCCCGATCGCCCCGAGTACATGCGGGCATCGGTCGCCTGGCGCGACGGTGCCTGGCGGGCGACCACCACGGGCGCACAGGGTTCGAGCCGCCTCCTGTCGCTCCGGGGCGCCAATGCACTGCTGCACGTGCCCGCCGGCACTGCCCCCTACGCCGCGGGTGCCACCCTGACTGCCCTGCTAACCGACACCGTCACCGCCGATTTCCGGTAAAAATTCCGAATTCAACGCCTGCAGGCCCGTGTAGAGTACGTTCAACAGGCCGTCTTTTCGCAGAAAGAGACATCCATGAACGTCCACGGCGTCGCGAATTCGCTGACTGCGCTGACCGATTTGGCCACGGCGCTGGATGTCCGTGCCCTGCGTGACGACAACGCCGCGCCCGACGTCATCGCCGAGAAACTGCGCGTCATCCGTGCGCAGACCTACAACCTGCGCCACATCGCCGACCGCCTGACCGAGCAAGTCGAACGCAGCCCGCGGCTGTGCGGGGGCGTTCTGGTACTCATCGAACGCCGGTTGGCCTACTCGCGCGTCAGTTACGATTTGTTCGACGAAATCGTCGACAAGGATTTCATGGCCAAAGCGGTCCACGACGTCCGCCACCAAGCCGCAGCCATCCTCGCCACGCTCGATATCTACGACATCGTGATGATCAACGACATGGTCTTTGCCCACGAGCAGATGCACGATCTCGCGCTGTTCGTCGAACACATCGACACCGTGTCGGCCCTTCCCGCGCTCCAGGCTGCCCTGCACACGCCGCTCACCCAACGCGCCGTGCTCGCAGCCATCGCCGGTGTCACGCTTGCGTCGGCGACCCTCCTCGCCTGGGTCGTGTCGCCCTGGCTGATCCTGCTCTGCCTCATCGCCG
>JBJOJU010000396.1:0-6523 GCA_046046485.1 Chloroflexota bacterium
GGCATTGCCACTGAATACTTGCAGGCGTCCTTCCATAGGTGTTGCTCGGCACCAGTGGTACCAGAGCATCCTCCTTCTCGTGGTGTGCTAGGAGCGTCCGCCGTCGACGATGACCGTGTACGGCGCACAGTGCTGGTCTGCTGCTATTGTACTGTGTTTGAGGTAGCTGTGGGGAATCGTACAGCCGGCGCCGACCCGACACTCGTCGATGGTCGTCTGCGGCCCGATGACGCACCCGGCGCCGATCTCGGTCGCCCCGGTCAGCACGCACCCGGGCAAGATCGTGGTGTCGGCGGCGATGTGCACCTCGGGTGCGATCGCGACCTGCCCCGGGTGGGGGATGCTGACGCCCGCCTGCAGCAATGCCGCGATGGTGCGCTGGTGCAGGATCGCCTCGGCGGCGGCGAGCTGGGCACGGTCGTTGACGCCCCAGGCGTCATCTGGGTCACTGGCGCTGACGGCACGGACGGCGCCGCTGCCGTGATCGGCGACTGCCAGCGCGACCAAATCGGTCAAGTAGTACTCATTGGTCAGCGGGTTGGGGGTGACCCGTGGCAGCGCGCTGCGGACCCACCCGAGCGACGCGACCATGATCCCGCTGTTGGCTTCGCGAATCAACGCTTGCGCCGGTGTGCAGTTTTTTGCCTCGACGATGGCCGTGACGGTGCCAGCTGCGTCGCGCACGATACGCCCATAGTTGTGCGGCGCGGGTACGTCGAAGCTCAGCAGACTGAGCGTTGCACCGTGTGTGGTTTTGTCGGCGATGACGGCGGCGATGGTGCTGGGTTGGATGAGGGGCGTGTCGCCGAACAAAATCACCACATCGCCGTCACTGGCGTGTAGCGCGGGGAGTGCGGTGTGGACGGCGTGGCCCGTGCCCCGGCGTTCGCGCTGGGGCACGTATGTGTGTTGCGCTCCACAGGCGGCGCTGATAGCGGCACTGCTGTGCGGGGCGACGACGATGCAGATCTGGGTGGCATCGATGGAGCCGGCGACGTCGATGATGCGGCTGAGCATCGGCCGACCGGCCAAGGGGTGGAGCACTTTGGGGAGGTTCGACCGCATCCGCGTGCCGTCGCCGGCGGCGAGAATGACCACGGTGCGCGACAGAGCGGGTTGCGTCATCGGTGGGCTCGTGTGCGGGTGGGACGAAAAAGGGGATTGGTTGCTAGACTAGGATTCGAACCTAGACAAACGGATTCAAAGTCCGTGGTGCTACCATTACACAATCTAGCATCAACGCCGTGTAGTATACCACAGCGCGCCGCGCCGCGGGGCGCGGATTTGTGGATCAGCGGGCGCGGCGGCGCGTCTGGCGATTGCTATAGGCGAACCAGGCCAACGCGCCGACCAAGATCGCCAGCAACTGACCGCGGATGGTGTCCCAGGTCTCGAAGGCGCTCTTGGTGAGGGGCAACACCGCCACCAGCCACTGATAGAGCCGCTGCGGCGCCGCCACCACATCGGCGGCATAGACTCCGAACCCGTAGGGCCCTGCAAAGAGCACCACTAACTGGGCAGCGATGATAATCGTCGATACCAGTGCGACCACGCCGATCCCAAACGCCAGCAGCGTGCTCCACCACGGTTGGCGGCGCGAGGGCAGCGGATTGGCGTGATCGGCGGCGATGGTCAACAGCGCGGTGGTGAGTTCGGCAGGGGCGGTGTAGGTGAACAACCCGCGTGCCCGTTGGTCGATGAGGATGTTCTGGGCAGCATACTCGCTGCACGCCGGGCAGTCGACGAGGTGGTCGATGACGTCGTCGTGGTCGCTTTCGCCGATGGCGATGCGGGTGCGGAAATCATCGCAAACCTGGGTGTGGGGGGTGGATGTCATGACGGGCTCCTAGGGGCGGGACAACCGGGTCGGTCATGCCAAATGCGCCAAATGCGGATACTGGGTGCTGATCAATTCGGCCAGGCGTTCTTTGCCCCGGCGGATATGACTTTTGACGGTATTGAGGGGGATCTGCATCACCTCGGCGATGTCTTGGTACTTCAGATCCTCGAAGTAAAAGAGCGTCAACGCGGTCCGATAGGGTGGGTCGAGCTGGGCGACGACGTCGTGCAGCGCCGTGCTGACTTCTTTGTGTTCGAGCACACGAGGCGGGTCGGCTTCGGGCGAATCGTCGGGTACCAACGTGACCGGGTCGCGGTCGTCTTCGTCGCCCGGCGCACCGGGTACCAATTGTTGGACCTGCCGTTTCCGCCGGCGCAACTCGTCGCGACAGAGGTTGATGACCATGCGGTAGAGCCAGGTGGTGAAGCGACTCTCGCCGTTGTACTGCCGCAGACTGCGATAGAGTCGGACGAATGCTTCCTGGGTCAAATCCGCCGCGTCATCGGGATTGTGGAGGACCGACATTGCCACGCTGTAGACGTAGTGTTGCTGGCTGGCAACCAACTGTTCGAGCGCGTCGCGATTGCCGGCTTGGGCCAGGCGAATCAACTCGGCTGACGGTTCGGCCACGTATTTCTCCTCTGAACAACGACCGTTGGTCGTATGCTACCATGATTGACGCTCCGCACGTCATTTTGTTGCACAGCAAATCGAGAATCTGCCATGCTCACCCGCGATTTCACCGCGACGACCTTTATCGTCCGCGACGGGGCCACGCTCCTGCTCTGGCACCGCAAACTGCAGATGTGGCTGCCCCCGGGTGGGCACATCGACCCGCACGAGTTGCCCCACGACGCAGCGGTGCGCGAGGTCCGCGAAGAGACGGGCTACGAGGTGACGCTGCTCAACCAGGGGTATCAGCTCGGGCACGTCGCGGTGCTGCCCCAGCCGTATTGCATTTTGCTGGAGCCGATCAGCCCCGAGCACGAACACATCGACCTGATCTACTTCGCCGTCGTCAGCGGCGGTACGCTAAACCCGTCGCAACGCGAAGCAGAAGCGACCCAGTGGCTCGACGCGGCCGGTCTCGACCGTCCCGATATCGCCGAAGACATCCGCGTCTTGGGCAGAGCTGCGATCGCCGCAGCGCATTGAGTGCGGTGCCATACAAAAGCCCCACGGCATACCCAAAAGCCCCACGGCATGCCCAAAAGCCCCACGGCATGCCGTGGGGCTTTTCAAAACATAAAAAAGAGTGATGCAGAACACCCAGAGGAACACACCTGCCGTTGCTGTCTCTCGACCCTGGCGGGGTTCAGCGCGTATCTGCCGTTCTGCACCAAACGCATTATAGCCGGCTGGTATCTGGCGTGTCAAACGCAGCCAGCGCTTGGGCCAGCCAAAACCAGAGTGCCAGATCGCTGACGAAGACGTATTGGTCGACCAGGCCGTGCACCGCCGTGCCGATGAGCAGGGCCACGACGACGGTGTGCAGCGGGGTTGCGGCGGCGAGGGCCTGGCGGATACCGCCCACGACCAACGCCAGCAGCGCGAGGAGCCCCAACGGCCCGAGGTTGAGCCAGGCATCGAGGAAGATGTTGTGCGGGTGGGCGGCGTATTGTTCGCTGCTCCCCACCAGGCTGGGGTCGATGATACTGTGGCCGTATTCGGGGTTGTGGAAAAAGTAGAACTGCCCCAGCCCGAGGCCCAGCGGGCGTTGCTGGATCCACTGCACCGCTTCGCCCCACAGCAGCACGCGCGCATCGAAACTGCCGGCGCTGGTGCCCCGGGTCAGCACCGTCGCGGCGACGCCCACACAGCCGGCCAGCGCGATCACGGCGATGAGCCACGGGCGCCGCCGGATGGCCGCCCCGCCGCTGGTCAAGACGACCCCCACCGCTACCGCAACCAGGGTCGCCAACCAGGCGCCGCGCGAGAAACTGACCACCAGACCGGCGGCGATGACCGCTGCCCATGCCCAGCGCCCCGGGATGCGCCAGGTGCGCCAGTAGGCCGCCAAGACGGCCAGCGGCAGTGCGCGTTCGAGCAATAACCCCAGATTGTTGGCGTGTCCATAGACCGCGGCGACCCGGCGGATGTTGCCGGTGGCGACGACGTTGTCGGCGAAGACCCGCTTCTCGCCCAGCAGGGGTACCAGGTCGACCCCCACGAACTGCAACAGCCCTAGGGCGGCGATGCAGGCACTGCTGACGACGACGGTGTGGACGAGCGTGGTGACCACGGCCGGGTCGCGCCGCAGCGTGCTGCGCAGCAGGAAGTACCAGACGACGGGTTCGACGATGACCCAGCGCAGCACGCGCAGGGCTTCGCCGCGCCCCTCGGGCAATACCCACAGCAGCGACGCCGCCGCTGCCAGCACCAAGACGGCCACCCAGCCGTCGCTGCGGCGCCAGACGATGTCGTGGGCGCGGCTGCGCAGCGATTGCCAGGCCCAACCGGCGACTGCCAGTGCCCAGACGAATTCGTGGATGGGCAACGCCGCGCGCTCGGTCAGCGCGACCGGGATCAGCGCATACGGCGCCGTGGCCGGTACCAACACGACCAGAATCGCCGGGACGGCCCAGCCGACCGCGGCGAGGGTCAACAGTGCCGCGGCTTTGAGTGGCAGCGGACCGAGTTGCAGCGCCAGCAGGGCCACGATGGTCAGTGGCCACGGTGCGGCGGAGATTGCGGTGCGGATGCGGTCTACCATGCGGATTCGATCATCTGTGCCCACTGGGCGTCGTCGGGGACGACGGGGGTGAGGCTCAGCAGGCGGTCTTCACCCCGGAAGACGGCGATGAGTTCGGCGGTCGTGGGGGTGTGGGGCGCAAGGAGTTGCCCCAGGCGCGGCGCACCGATGCCGTCGAGGAAGACCCGCAGGGTGGTGGGCAGTGTGGCTGCACGACAGCCGAAGATCGCCGCGATGCGGGCGATCGCCGCCGGGCGGGCCGGTGCAACAAGCGCGAGGATCTCGGGCATCATCGCGATACACGCCGGGCCGTGGGCGACGTGATAGACCCCGCCCAACGAATGCCCGACGGCGTGCCCGAGGTGGACGCGACCGCTCAGAAAGGCCATGCCTGCCAGGGTGGCTGCATCGCTCATGGCGGCGCGGTCGGCGTCGTTGTGCCCCTGATTGACCAGCCGCGGGAGGGCGGCGTGGATCATGGGTAGCGCCGCCAGGGCCAGTGCGTCGCTGGCGGGTGCCGCGACGGTCGAGGTCAGCGATTCGAGTGCATGCGCCAAAGCATCGACACCGGTTGCCATCGTGAGCCGCGGCGGCATGGTGGCGCAGAGCACTGGGTCGACCAGCGCCACCGCCGGCGTGAGCACCGGGTGGCGTACCAAGAGTTTGCGTTGGGTCTGTGGCTCGGTGACGATGGCGACAAAGGTGACTTCGCTCCCAGTTCCCGCAGTGGTGGGCACGGTGATGACAGGCAGCATGGCACGGGGGACCGCGCCGCCGCCGTGGAAGAACGGCCCGATGTGGGGCGTGTCGTGCGCGCGCAAGAGCGCGACGGCTTTGGCGGTGTCCAGGGCGCTGCCGCCACCCACGGCGACGACTCCGTCGACCGCGTGCTGGCTGGCCCAGGCGGCGAGGTTTTCGACGGTGGGCACCGAAGGGTCGGGTTCGACCATCGTCGAACGGGCGACCTCCAGCCCGGCGCTGGTCAACGCGCTGTGGATAGCGACGCCGGCCGGGGTGTCGGCGTGGAACGGATCGATGAGCAGCAGCACTCGGGTCATGCCCAGTGCCCGTGCTTCGCTGCCCACGGTGGTCGACACACCAGCGCCGCTGACGATCTTGGTGGAGCTGAACTGGGTCGTGGTGCTCATGCAGACCTCTCTGTAGAGTTGGTATAGAGACGGATCAGGGCGATTGCCAGCCCCAGGGTTGCCAACAGGGGCAGCGCCGCAAACAGCCAGCGCCAGGGCTGGTCGCGCCAGACCAGTAGGGCACTCGGCGCACTGGTCAGCCCGCGCACAACGACCGTGTGGGTGGTGTCGGCGAGCCCGCGGGCGAGGACACAGTCGCCGCTGCCGCAGCTGGTGTAGACCGCTTCACCGCCGTCGACGCTGACCATCAGATCACTATTGGCGCCGCGCACACCGACGCGGGTGCCGCTGAAGACGATGCTGGTCTGGTCGGCGCTGGTAACGACGGCGGGGTGTGCCCAGGCGTGGGCACCGGCACCGGCGACCGCGGGGAGTGCCATTGCAGCGCGCAGGCGTTCGTAGGCGGGCAGCGGGGTGAAGTCACGCGCCATGATGGCGAAGTAGGGGGTCGGGTTGGCCGGGTCAGCCGGCGGGCCGCCCCAACGCAGCATCCAGAGGTTCATCACGCCCAACCAGGGCCATTCGGTGCGGGCCCGGGTGAGCTGTGCGACCAGGTAGTCGGCTTTTTGGTCTTCGCTGACGGGTGGCCCCCAGACGGTGCGACGCTCGGCCGGGATGCTGTCGGGTGCACTGTTGTAGCCGAATTCGCTCACCCAGACCGCGGTGTCGGCGTCGCCGTGGAGCTCCATCACCTCGCGCAGCATCACGATGCGCGACACGTCGATGCGGGTGTCGATGGGGCGGTCGAGTTCGGCCCACGGCCGCAGCGGGTTCCAGCGCAGCCGAATATAGCGGTGTTCGTCGGGTGGCTGGCCCAGCCCATAGGCCTGGGCCGACATAATG
>JBJOJU010000019.1:0-9852 GCA_046046485.1 Chloroflexota bacterium
ATGCACTGAACGACATGGAAGTCCTGGCCCGCGTGGTGCCCGGGTGCGAATCACTCAACGACTTGGGTGACAACCACTACGAGGGTGTGGTGAAAATCGGCATCGCCGGCATCAAGGGCAGCTACAGCGGCAAAATCCGACTCGAAGATATCACCCCGCCGCAGCACTACAAACTGGTCGCCGCCGGTAAAGGCTCGAACGGAGTCGTCGATGCTACGGGCACGGTCGACCTGGTAGCCAACGCCGACGGCACGACCCAGCTCAACTACGGCGGCGAGGCCCAGATCGGCGGCATGTTGGCCAGCGTCGGCCAGCGCCTCATCGAAGGTGCGGCCCGCCAGCTCATCGGGCAGTCGATCAAGGCGCTCGAAGCCCAGATCCAGCAGCGAGTGGCCGCCGCTCCGGTACCCCCAGTCGCGCCGGCCGTCGGCGAGAGCCCGGCAGTGCCGGATGCGCCCGTTGCGCCCACTGCGCCTGCGGCACCCACAGCGGCGAACGAGCCGGTGCGACGTTCGGTGGTCTTGAGCGAATCCGAGCAGCTCAAGCCCGAGGCGATGATGTCGGGCGTGCTCGACGACCTGTTGAAAACCAGCAACGGCAAGCTCATCGTGGCGGTGGTGCTGGTGCTGATCGGCTACATTTTGGGGCGATGGGTTCACTAACTATTGCTGTCGCACGTGCAGGGTTGCACGGGTACAGATACGGCACGGCGTACGTGACGAACGAGGAGGTATGGAGTGGCTAAGATCACGGTGACCGTCAATGGGACGCAATACACCAAGGATGTCGAGGATCGCACCCTGCTGGTGCATTTCTTGCGCGAACAACTCAACCTGACGGGGACGCACGTCGGCTGCGACACCAGCCAGTGCGGTGCCTGTGTGGTGCATGTCAACGGCGTGAGCATGAAGTCGTGCACGACCTTGGCTGCCCGCTGCGACGGTGCGAACATCACCACCATCGAGGGCATGGCAGCAGGCAGCGTTCTGCACCCCCTCCAGGAAGCATTCTGGGAGTGTCACGGGCTGCAATGCGGCTTCTGCACCCCGGGCATGATCATGGCAGCAGCCGATTTGCTCAAGCAAAACCCAAACCCGACCGACGACGAAATCCGCCACGGCCTCGAAGGCAATCTGTGTCGCTGCACCGGCTACCACAACATCGTGCGCTCGGTCCAGTATGCAGCTGCCAAGATGCGCGGCGAAGCGGTCAAATCACCCAACGCATAACCCACGAACCCGGACGGATACCCTCTCCCAATGCCGTTTCTTTGGAGGATGACAATGACACCAGAAGCACCGACGCGCATGGTAGGTCAGGCACTCAAACGCAGGGAAGATCCACTCCTCATCACGGGCCAAGGCAGTTTTCTCGACGATATCAAGCTGACGGGCCTCGCACACGCCGCTGTGTTGCGCACCCCGTACGCACACGCCCGCATCACGGCGATCGACACCAGCAAGGCGAAAGCGCTCAAGGGTGTGATCGCGGTGTATACCGGCGCCGACATGCTCGACGTCAACCCACTGCCGTGCGCATGGCCGGCTGGCGGCGTCACCAACCACTTGATTACCCCGCGCGCATTGGCGGTCGATGTGGTCCGCTTCGTCGGTGAGGGCGTCGCTCTCGTCGTCGCCGAAGACCGCTACATCGCCCGTGACGCGCTCGACCTTATCGAAGTCGACTACGAGCCGCTCGGCGTCGTCGTCGACCCCGAAAAAGCCGCCCAACCGGGCGCGCCGTTGCTCCACGAGAGTGCCCCCAACAACATCTGTGTCGAGTGGGCAGCGGGTGACCGCCAGGCGACCGACACGGCGTTCGGCGGGGCGCAGGTGCGTATCAAAGAACGCATCTACAACCAGCGCCAGATGCCCACCCCGATGGAGACACGGGGTTCGATTGCCCGATATGAATCGTCGACTCAAGAGTTCACCCTCTGGACGAGTTCGCAGGCGCCGCACGTGATGCGGTTGCTCCTGACCGCGTTTGTCTTCGGCATCCCCGAGACGAAATTGCGCGTCATCGCACCCAATGTGGGCGGCGGGTTCGGCCAAAAGATCTTTTCGTACCCCGACATGGTCTTTTGTATGTGGGCTGCCCGCAAACTCAATCGACCGGTCAAGTACGTCGAAGACCGCAGCGAAAACTTCAAGTCGTCGACGCACGGCCGCGACCACGTCACCGATGTCGAGTTGTGCGGTACCCGCGACGGTCGCATCACCGGTCTGCGGGTGAAAACCTACGCAGGCATGGGTGCGTACCTGTCGACCATCGCTCCGGGCGTCGCCACGACCCTGTATGGTCGCATCATCACGGGTGTCTACAAGATCCCCAATGTGCACATCGACGTCATCGCGACGTACACCAACACCGCCATGGTCGACGCCTACCGCGGCGCTGGTCGCCCCGAAGCGTCATACCTCATCGAGCGCATGATGGATCGCTGGGCAGCCGAGCTGGGTATGGACCCGGCCGAGGTGCGTCGCATCAACTTCATCCCACC
The DNA here is from genome assembly GCA_046046485.1 of Chloroflexota bacterium. GTDB lineage: Bacteria > Chloroflexota > Chloroflexia > Chloroflexales > Roseiflexaceae > UBA965. The sequence continues at coordinate 2,504 of JBJOJU010000019.1, forward strand.
CACCGATTTCCCCTATACCAACGGTCTCGGCTTGTTGCCGTATGACAGCGGCAACTACGCCCCGGCGCTCGACAAAGCGCTGGCGACCGTGGGCTATACGCAGATGCGCGCCGAGCAGGCAGCCTTGCGCAAGCAGGGTCGGTACTTGGGCATCGGTATCAGCTCGTATGTCGAAATCTGCGGGGTCGCGCCGACCGCCTGGGTCTCGCGCGAGGGGTGGGCAGCGGGTCTGTGGGAGAGTTCCAACGTGCGCATCCACCTGACCGGTCAGGTCGTGGTGACGACGGGCTCGTTGCCCCACGGCCAAGGGCTTGAAACGACGTTCGCGCAGATCGCCGCCGACGAACTGGGCGTGGCGTACGACAGCGTCGTCATTGAGCATTCCGACACGGCGGGCACGCCGTTCGGCTACGGCACCTACGGGAGTCGTAGCCTGGCGGTGGGCGGCACGGCGATGTACAAGTCGGTCCAGAAGATCAAAGAAAAGGCCAAGCGTCTGGCAGCCCATCTGCTCGAAGCGAACCCCGATGATTTGATCTTTGCCGACGGCAAGATCTCGGTCAAGGGCTCGCCCGACAAGGTGAAAACCCTGGGCGAAATCGCGGCCTACGCCTCGGTCGGGGCCAACCTGCCCGCCGGCGAAGAGCCCTTCTTGGACGAGACGACCTACTACGATCCGCCCAACTGCACCTTCCCCTTCGGCACGCACATCTGTATCGTCGAGGTCACCCCCGAGACGGGCCAGGTCGAGTTGAAGCGCTACGTGGCGGTCGACGACGTGGGCAACATCATCAACCCGTTGGTGGTGCACGGTCAGTTGCACGGTGGTATCGCGCAGGGCATCGCCCAGGCGTTGTACGAAAACGCCGTCTACGACGACAACGGGCAACTGCTCAGCGGGACGTTGATGGACTACGCGGTGCCCAACGCGGGGATGTTGCTGAACTTCGAAATCGGGCACACCGTGACCCCCAGCCCCGTCAACCCGATGGGTGCCAAGGGTGCCGGTGAGGCAGGCACGATCGGCAGTGCGCAGTGTGTGATGAACGCCGTCATCGACGCGTTGTCGCCGCTGGGTGTCCGTCATATGCAGATGCCGGCGACGGCCCAGCGCGTCTGGGATGTCGTGCAGGCACACACCAAATAACCAACAGAGGAGCGTTTCCATGATTCCAGCGGCTTTTGACTATGTGAAGGCGAGCAGCGTCGCGCAAGCGATCGCCTTGCTGAACCAACACGGCGACGACGCAAAGGTCATCGCCGGCGGGCACTCGTTGCTGCCGGCGATGAAGCTGCGCCTGAGCCAGCCCTCGGTGTTGATCGACATCGCGGGTGTGGGCGAGCTCAAGGGCATCAGCGCCACGGGCGGTTCGCTGCGCATCGGCGCTGGCGAGACCTACCACGCCATCGCAACCTCGGCTACGGTCACCAGCGGCTGCCCGGTGTTGGCGAGCTGCGTCGGCCAGATCGGCGACATCCAGGTGCGCAACGCCGGCACTATCGGTGGCTCGTTGGCCCACGCCGACCCGGCTGCCGACCTGACCGCGGTTTTCTTGGCACTGGGCGGCAGCGTGACGGTGCAGAACGCAGGTGGCAGCCGCACGGTCGCAGCCGATGACTTGTTTGTGTCGATGCTGACGACGGCGCTCGACAGCGGTGAGCTCATCACCGCGGTGACGGTTCCCGCCCAGGCTAAGGGCCAGGGTGCCGCCTACGCAAAGCTCAAGCACCCCGCGTCGCGTTATGCGATCGTCGGTGTCGCGGCCAGTGTGACCGTCGCCAACGGTGTCGTCACGGCCTGCCGCGTGGCAGTGACCGGTGCCGGCCCGCAGGCCGTGCGCCAGCCCAGCGTCGAAAAAGCACTCATCGGTACTGTCGGTGATGCAGCGGCGATCAAAGCCGCCTGCGCCAGCGCCGGCGACGACATGGAGTACCTCGGCGACATCCACGCGTCGGAAGAATACCGCCGCGCCATGGTCAAGGTCTATGCCGGTCGGGCATTGACCGAAGCCGTCGCCGCTGCCCGCGCCTAGGTCTCGTGCGCCCGGAGTGCCCGCGTGGCACTCCGGGTTTTTCGTCGCTGCGGTGGTGTGATGTTTTGCTGTATGGTGTTATGCTGCAGTCGCGAGCACTGTGCTCGATTGGGATGCGGCAGGTGTGAAAGGTGAGTGACATGATTGATTTTGTCAACAAAGGGCTGTTCAAGCTCGCTCCGATCCCCGAGAAGGACATGCATGGGTCCGTGCGTGACTTGTTGGTCGACGGGGAAGTGGTCTTGCAGGCGTTCAGTTCGATGCGCGACCAGGTGATTTTCACCTCGAAGCGGGTCATCGCCGCCAACGTGCAGGGCGTCATCGGCAAGAAAATCGACTTCACCAGCATTCCCTACCGCAAGATCAACACCTATTCGGTCGAAACAGCCGGGTTGCTCGACCTCGAGTGCGAGCTCGAGCTGTGGATCAGCGAAGTGGGCAAGGTCCGCTTTGAGATCCGCGGCAGCTTCGACATTGTGAAGTTGAACAAGGCGATTAGTACCTACGCCCTCGATTAGCATTGATTGGTCGAACCCCGTTCTGGCGCGCTTGGGTGCGCTGGAGCGGGGTTTGTGTGTTTCTGCACAATCACATCTGTTTCTCATCCTAAACTCATGAAACGCGGAGTACTATCCGGGTGACTCCGACAGCGGAGTGGTTGAGTGAGGGAAAGAGGCCGGATATGGTACGCACCATCATTGTCGGGAGTAACTTCGCCGGGTTGACCGCAGCGTTGGAATTGAAGCGCAAGGGCGGTGCCGAGCACGACGTCACGGTCGTCAGCCTGAGCGAGAATTTTACGTTCATCCCGTCGTTGATCTGGGTCCCGCTGGGTTGGCGTGAGGTGAAAGACATCATGGTGCCGGTCGAGCCGGTCTTGCGCAAGGCGGGGGTGCACTATGTGCAAGCCGAAGCGCTCACGGTCGACCCGGTGGCCAAGGTGTTGACGACGTCGATCGGCGACCTGACCTTCGATCATCTGGTGATTGCGACCGGCCCCAAAGTCCACTTCGACGTCGCGCCGGGCGTCCGTGAGTACACGCACTACATCGGCACGCCAAAGTTGGCGATGGAGACGCGTGCGGCACTGCAGCAGCTCAAGCAGAAGCCCGGCCCGGTGGTCATCGGGGCGACCCAGCTGGCAGGGTGCATGGGTGCGGCGTATGAGTTTTTGTTCAACGTCGAAAAGTGGCTGCGCGAAGAGGGAATCCGCGATCAGGTCGAGTTGACGTGGATCACCCCCGAGCCGTTCTTGGGGCACTTCGGCATCGAGGGGATCGCCGGTGGCAAAGAGATGCTCGAGGCGTTTTGCAAGATGTTCAACATCCACTGGCGGACGGACGTGGGGGTCGAAAAGGTCGAGCCGCACACCATTTATCTGAGCAGTGGTGAGACACTCGAATTCGCCTTTGCGATGCTGATGCCGCCGTTCGTGGGGGTCGATTTTGTCCTGAACTCGCCGGAGTTGCACCCGACCAAGGCGGGCTATCTGAAGGTCAACGACACGTACCAGCACCCCGAGTACCCGCATATCTGGGCCGCGGGCATCGCGGTCGACGTGGTGCCGCCGTTCAAGCAGGGGAAAGTGCCCTTTGGGGTGCCCAAGACGGGCTTCCCTGCCGACGAGGGCGGCAAGGTCGTCGCCGAAAACATCGTCCGTGTCAGCCAAGGTCGCACCGAGCTCGAAGCGAAACCGTTTGGGAAGATCCCCGGCTTGTGCATCATGGATGCCGGCAAGAAGGAAGTGATTATCTTGTCGAATCACTTGTTCAAGCCGCGCCAGTTCGCCATCATGGTGCCCAACGTGATCTTCGATTTCAGCAAGCGGCTCTTTGAAAAGTACTTCCTGTGGAAGACGGTCAACGGCTACTCGTACCTGCCGTAACCAGTCGTCGGATACAGGAGCGGGGCACATTTTGATACAGAGGGTCACACAGCTGTGTGACCCTCTGTATCGTAGGGGTTTTCTCTCGATGCTGCTGCGAAAAAACGGCTAGATGACCGAGGCGATGATGACCGTCATCAGGATGCTGCCGATGATGCTGTACTCCCAATACGGGCGGGCGGTGTGCCCTTCGGTGAGTGCGTTTTGGAGCATGCCGGTGACGACATAAAAGATGACGAGGAGCATCGCACCGCCCAGCAAGAAGGGGGCTGCCCAGTAGTTGAGGGCCCAGAGTGCCTGCGAGAGGACGATGCCCACCATGATCGACAAGAGGCCGAGGTTGGCACGTGTCTGGGTCCACTGGAGTTGCGAGTAGGCCAGCATCGCACCGGCGCTGCCCACCAGGACGGCCGAGTAGAGGGTACGGAGGCGGGCGTAGTAGATTGCGCTGAAGAGCCCGAATGCCATCAGCAAGGCCAGCCCTTGCAGTACCATCAGGGCGACCTGGCGGACCTCGGCTTGGCGATCCATCGAGTAGTGCTGGGCGATGAGGGCGGCCAGGAGTAGCACGCCGGTCGCGATCAGAGCCAGCACAAAGGCGAACATGGCCAAGCCCGTGCTGAAGAGGCGGAAGAACGTGAACGAGGTGATGACGGCGTAGGCCGGCAGAATCCAGAAGCCGGGGGCGAGTTCGATGACGGTGAAACGCAGGTCGAGCAGCCAGAGTGGCCGGGCATGGACCTGTGGATGATCGCGAGTAAAGAGGTCGGCCGCGGTGCTCGTCAAGATGACGATGGCGGCCAAAATGACCCACGAGACAGTGATGACGGGGAGGTCGCCACCCAGCTGGGCGCGGATGATGTTGGGGTTGATATCGACTAAAAAGACAACCGCCATGCCGAGGAGGACCAGCAAGACGAGGGAGACGATGCGGTCGTAGCGCGGCAGCGAGGCGTCGGTATTCATGCGGGGCCTTTCACACACAACACGCTTCGGATTATACCGCAGGCGCTGGTGTGGTACAATCGGCGCGAATAGGCAGCAGTACGCGAAAAAGGAGTCACCGATGCGTGACGATATCACCAATGCCGAAATCGACGAATATATTGCCAGTCTGATGCCGCCCCGCCCGTCGCCGCTGGGCGACATGGAGCGCATCGGCCGCGAAAGCGGCTGGCCGCTGGTCGGCGCCGTCGAAGGGCAGTTCTTGTACATGTTGGCGCGCACCAGCGGCGTCAGCGAGGCCCTCGAAATCGGCACGGCCACCGGGTATGCCGCGATCTGGCTGCTGCGGGCACTCGTGCAGACCCCGGACGGTCGGTTGACCGCTATCGAAAAAGACCCGTTGCGTTACAACCGAGCGCGCGAGTGGGTTGCCAAAGCCGGGTACACGGACCGTTTTTCGATCCACGAAGGCGATTGGTTCGAGGAGTTGGCCAACCTCAAAGGGCCCTATGATCTGATTTTCTTGGATATTCTGCGCCACCTCAACAACGAAAAAGAAGCGATGCAGGCGTTGCAGTTGTGCGTGCCCCTGCTGCGCCGGGGCGGGATTTTGGTCGCCGATAACGTGCTGTGCAACGCGTTGGTGCTCGAAGACGAACGCGAAGCCGCCCCAATCGTGCGGGGGATCCAGGAATTCAACCGCGCCATCATGCACCACATCGACCTGGAGTCGGTGATTCTGCCCATCCGCGACGGGATCGCGGTGTGCCGGCGGAAAGGTTAAGGGTTAAGGGTTAAGGGTGACGGATAGCCCCACGGCATGCCACCATTCGGAGGCTGACGTGGGGTTTTTCGACGTGCCGTGGGGTTATTCGTCGTCGACAGGAGGGGCGACGAAGCGGGCGGTCTGACCGTAATTCGACTGCAGGCTGACGTAGCCGTTGACGACGATATAGCAGCCCCAACCGAGCAGGCCGAGGCTGGCGACAAGGCCGATAGCGGTGAGGATGTTGGACTCAGTCAGATAGGAAAGGGCGTAGTAGGGTGCGCCGATGATCAGATACGTGAGGAGTTGCAGCCCGATCCAGATGGGGACGAGTTGCAGGGTGGCCTCGAGCGGGACGCGCCAGTATTCGAACAGGACGCGGAGCATGGCGGCGGCGCAGAAGGTGTGTAGGAGCGCGAGGTAGAGCGAAAACGGGATCCCGAGGGCGGCGATTTCGTTGTCGTACGACCACACGCCAGTCTGGACGCCGAGCAGCTCGATGACCCAGTAGTAGACCAACATGCCGACGACGATGGCCCACGACTGCAGGCGGCCATAGAGCCCCATTTGCCGTCGCAGCGCCATAAACACAATCACGGCGGGAAAGACCATCACCCAGCCGCCATAGACACTCATCGCCGGGATAGTGTCGAAACCCAACCGGGTGAGGGCGGGGTCATAGGCGATGCCATAGAGCAGATACCAGAGGGGCGTGCCGAAGCCGGCGAGCATCGCGCCCAGCATGACGATGACAAAGAGCGGCGAGCGGGTGGTGTAGCTGACGTAGCCACAGAATGTTAGACACACAGCCGTGGTGAGGAAGAGGATGATTTCCACTGGAAAACCCTTTCCGCCGGGCGTCAGACGCCTCGATATTCGCGGACTTCGCCGTCTGCGATGGTGAACAAATGGGTGGTGAGCCCGTGGGAGTGTTGACGCATGTCTTGGGTGACCTGCAAGGCAACGGCCGACACGCGGTCGGGATCGTCGTCGCTGAACACCACCATGAAGTCGCGGTTGGGAATGCCGATGACCAGGTTGCCGGGGATGTCGTGGGCAGCCGATTGGATGAGTTCGGGGAGCAGCAGACGCGCGGCGTCCAACCCGTCGTTGACATTGAAAATCACGACTTGCTGCGAGCCCGTACCGGCGACGTGGTAGGGGATTTTCTGCGAGGCAGCGGCCAAGTTTTTCATGGCTTGTTCGTGCACGACGTGCTCACTGACCCCCCAGCGTTCGATCTGGGTTTCGGTCAGGTACGACAGACGCTTGCTGTCGCGGATGGCATACGTGAGCATGATGTCGGCCAAAAACAAGCGATACAGAATCGGGTCGGCGCCGCGTTCGACGGTGTCGACGAGGAGATTGACGTTTTTGAGCTGGGGGAAGATGCGGTCGGCGATGGTCTGATACCCGGGGTCGGGGACGCCCGTTTCGCCCTGCGAGACGCGCAGGAGCGTCGAAACGACGGCGTCGATGGCATCCGGGCGGCGCCGATAGGCACGCTCGAAGGGGTCGATGGCCACGGCGACCTCGTCGGCACCCCGCACGACGACGATTTCGTCGTCGCGCTGGCGGACATCGGTGATCGACTCGTCGAGGTCGGGCAGGGTGGTCATCAGATAGGCGATGAAGGTGTCGTGTTCGTTGTGCGGGGTCATAGGATTTCTGTTTTGTAGGCGTCGACGAGGGCGCTGACCGCGACCGACCCGACGACCTG
>JBJOJU010000050.1:0-2651 GCA_046046485.1 Chloroflexota bacterium
CGGCGCCGGCGGCCAAGCGGACTTCACGGATGGGGAAGGTATACCCCGTCGGCGCGCCGACTTTGCTGGCGTCGTGGCTGAGCGAATACTGCGTTTTCGCCATACAGATGGGCAACTGGCCATACCCCTGTGCCTCGTAGGTCGCCAGCTGTTTGCGCGCTTCGGGGCTGTACTCGACACGGTCGGCGCCGTAGATCGTGGTCGCGAGCGTCTCGATTTTGCTGGTCAGCGAATCACTCAGCTCGTAGAGGTAGCGGAACGCGCCGGGCTCTGCACAGGCACGCTCGACCGCGTCGGCGAGGGCAAGCCCACCGGCGCCGCCGTCGGCGAAGACCGTGCTCTCGACGACGTCGAACGCACCGGCCAGCCGGGCCTGCTCGCGGACGACGGCGATTTCTTCGGGGTGATCAGCCGGGAAGCGATTGAGTGCCACCACCACTGGTCGACCGAAACGCGCGGCGTTTTTGACCTGAGCGACCAGGTTCGTGCAGCCCGCCAACACGTCGTCGGGGTTGGCCTGGAGCAGCGCTGGGTCGAGCGGTTTGCCCGCGACGATTTTGTAGCGGCCGCTATGGGCTTTGAGCGCCCGGATCGTCGCCACCAGCACGACGGCGTCGGGGGTGACCCCCGAGACGCGGCTCTTGATGTGGCAGAACTTTTCGAAGCCGATATCGGCACCGAAGCCGGACTCGGTCACCACGTACTCGGCACGGCTCAGGGCGACGCGGTCGGCCATCACCGACGAATTCCCGTGGGCGATATTGGCAAACGGCCCACAGTGGACGTAGGCAGGCGAGTTTTCGAGTGTCTGCAGGAGATTGGGCTTGAGGGCCTCGCGCAGCAAAACCGTCATCGCGCCGGCGGCTTTGAGGTCTTCGGCGGTCACCGGGGTCCCGTCGCGACGCTGGCCGATGACCATTTTGGCTAGGCGGGCGCGCAGATCGTAGATATCGACCGACAACGACAACACTGCCATTACCTCGGAGGCGACCGTGATGTCGAACCCAGCCTGGCGCGGCGGGCCGTCGCCCTTGGCACCCAATCCGACGACGATGTTGCGCAGCGTGCGGTCGCTGATGTCCATCACCCGCGGCCAGCGGATCGAGTACGGATCGATCCCCAGGGCGTTGCCGTGGTGCAGGTGATTGTCGATCATCGCCGCCAGCAGATTGTGGGCGGCGCCGATCGCGTGGATATCGCCCGTGAGGTGCAGATTGAATTGTTCCATGGGCACCACTTGGCTGTAGCCGCCGCCCGCCGCGCCCCCTTTGATGCCGAAGGTCGGTCCCATCGACGGCTGCCGGATCGCCACCACCGCTCGCCGCCCGCGCTTGTTGAGCGCCTGTCCCAACCCGATGGTGGTGGTCGTCTTGCCCTCGCCCAACGGGGTGGGCGTGATCGCGGTCACCACCACGTAGCGGGCGGTGCGTGCCCCGTGCACGGCGGCAGTATCGACCTTGGCCATGTGCCGGCCGTACGGCTCGAGGTATTGGTCTTCGATGCCGGCGGCGGTCGCCACGGTGGCAATCGGATGGAGCTGCGCCGCTTGGGCGATGTCGAGATCGGTCCGCATCGTGTTTCTCCTCACGCCGCCGGGGGACGCTGCCACCGCCGCACGGCATATACCGCATATCCGAGCCACACCAGCGCCCAGGCCGTGTGCGAAACCCACATCCACTGGACCGGGGTGACATACGTCAACCGCACCTGCGTCGTCGCCGCCGGGACGATGACCCCCACATACACACCGTTGACACTCACCGACCGCGCCGGTACGTCGCCCGCTGGCCCGACCGCGATCGCCTGCCACTGCGGTCTCTGCAATACGCTGAACAGCAACAGCGACGGTCGTGGCTGAGGCGTCACATCGACCACCAATGCGTCGCCGCTGTCGCGGTAGCCCGTGATGGGCAGGCCAGGCTGGCTGGGGATCTGGGTCAACCGCACGTCTTGGCCGTGGGGCGTCGCCGAAAGGGGCAGATGCCAGACTGGCCCCATCCGCCGCGCCACCGTCTGGACGACCACCGGGCCTACGCGGGCGGCGACACGCAGCGCGGGGTGATCGATCGGCGTGCGAGACAAGACCACCCCGATATTACTCAGCCAAAACAGCGGCGTGTCGTAGTTGGGGGCAATGCTCGTATTCAGTTTGCCATAGAACGTGGTTTTGCCGCCCAGACCGTTGATCGCCTGCTGATAGGCGGGCGGGGTGAAGTTGTTGTAGGTGTGCACGGTCGCGATGTCGTACAGGCGATTGGCATTGGGGGCGAGCAGGTACTCGAGCTCGGGTTCGACCACGGCCACGCGCGCGCCGTCGTGCACCAACGGTGCGAGCGTATCGACGAGGGGGCTCTGCTGTGCGACGGTCGCCGGGTCACGGCGTGCCTGATAGGCATATCCGCTCGCAGCGACCGTCACCACCAACGCCGCGAAGAGCCACCCCGCCCGGCGGCGCCACAGCCACAGCGCACACAGACCGACCACCAGCACCGACCAGCCGAGCCGCTCCGGCGCGATCGCCACCGTGTACCAGCCGGCGACGACCACCCCGGCGCCGACGGCGGCCAGCGGGACCAGCAACGCGACCCAGGCGGCGCGCCGGCGGTCGGCGGCGCGGGCCAGCAGACTGTCGCTGCCGTACAAGACGAGGA
>JBJOJU010000216.1:0-7516 GCA_046046485.1 Chloroflexota bacterium
GGTCGAATCGGCTCGCCAGGTATGCCAACGCCTGGGCTATCGCCGGGTGCGTCGCCGGCAACCCCAACAATTGGGCATATTGCAGGCCGACGGTCGTGCTCAGCGGCCCCGATTCTGTGCACCACATGTCGGGTTCGATGCCGCTGCCGTAGCCACCGTCGCTATTCTGGTAGGTCGCCAGCGCAGCCACCGCGGCTGCGTGGTCCGCCGGGTCTCCCCGGCGTTGCCAGCGGTAGACCAGCAGGTCGAGTGGGCGGGCGTTGTCGACCATCTGCGCGGCAATCTGGGCAGATGTCGGAGCGTCGAGATATGTCATCGTGGCCTCCTGTTCGTCGATACGAGCGACCGGGGCGGATTAGCGAGAGTGGCACACTGCAATGTGCCACTCTCGCATCGGAGAGGGGGCGCATTGCAATGCGCCTCCAGGCAAAGAGAAACCCCCGACACTGAGTGTCGGGGGGCTCGGTTGGCGGGGAGGGAGAGATTCGAACTCTCGATAGAATTGCTTCTATAGCGGTTTAGCAAACCGCCGCACTAGGCCAACTATGCGACCTCCCCGTGCGTTGTATCGGTGTGAGTGCTCACTGGAGGAGAGAGAGGGATTCGAACCCTCGGAACGTGAGTTCTCTCGTTTTCAAGACGAGCGCGATCGACCACTCCGCCATCTCTCCGACTGATGTGCTTGCGTGGTTGGCAATGCCAACCACGCAATTTGGCAGGCGGGACAGGAATCGAACCTGCAACCTACAGATTTGGAGGCTGTTGCTCTGCCTAATTGAGCTACCCGCCTTCACACCGAGGTCAAGTATAGCGCATCTTGGGTGACGATGCAAATAATTTTCACAACCGCGCCGCAGCCCGTTCCACCCGCGCCAACAATGCCACCGCGACCGCCTGCAACTGCGCTGCGGGCACGTCCATCGCCGCTCCCGTCCGCCGGCTTTCCAGCGCTGCAGCGACCACCGCCGCCGTCTCGCCCGTCAGCTCCGGCAGCAGCGCCTGCCCGCCCTGCGTTTTCCCCAACACCTGCCCGTGCTCGAGCCACAGAATCGTCCGACACAGATTCAACAGCACATACACCGGCTGCGCCACCACCTCGGCGACCGCCCCCGCGATGTCGTACCAGACGGCTGCGTACGCATCCCGCGCAGCAACCGGCGGCAGCACCACATGCCCCCACACCACAATCCCGCACGCCCGAGCCACCACGGCATGCGCCGTCAGATCGGGGTCGCTCCCGGTCGCCAGCCACTGCGTCGTGGGGTCGGCGAGCATGGCCACGGTGCGTCCACGCCAGGCTTCCGAGTAGTGGTACCAATATGGCGCCGGGTGTACCCACGCCGCTCCCACAGACAGTACCGACAGCTCGATGGGCACCGGTGCTCCCGAGAGTTCGAGCAGCGCCTGTGCCAAGCCCCGCAGCGCATCCGGGTGCGGTGTAGGGTACACAAACACCAGCACATCGAGGTCGCTGCGCCCCGCCATATACTCGCCCAACGCAATCGAGCCGTGCACCACCACGGCGCAATCATCGCCCAGCAGCGCACGCAGTACTGCGACCAGCGCCTGCGCCGTAGGCCGGGCGTGGGCGGGGATCCGCTCTACCGCCCCACTCAAAACCGCACCCGCCCATCGCCCTCACGGCGGGTGATTTTCTGCGCATCGAGCTGCTCGAGTACCGCCAGCGCGTATTTGCGGGTCGTGTCGAAGCGGTCACGAAACTGCCCCACCGTCACACTCCCGCTCGTGTCGATCGTCTCGAGCACCCAGGCGACCATTGTCTGCCAGGCGCGCTGGGCAAACACGATGTCGTCCGCGAGCGCGACAATCGCACCGCTGCCGAGAATGTACTGCAGCAACTCGCGGTCGACGTCTAGTGTCGGCGGCGCATAGGGCTGCTGCGCCAACACCTGCAATACCTGGTCGACCTGCCGCTGTTGGGCCGGCGTCAACACCACCTCCGCACCGACCAGGCGCAGTAATCCGTCGCCGCATTTTTCGACCACCCCAGCCCACACGGTCACCAAGGCATCGAAGACGCCCGGGGTGACCCCCAGGCGGCGGCGCACCTCTTCGCGCGGCATACCCACGCGCAACGGGAAGCGCTCTCGGTAGCCCACCAGACTTTTTTCTACCTGCTGCTGATATGCCAGCACCGCCGCCCGATCGGCGACGTACAGCTCGCTCAAGGGCTGGGCCTGTGCCAACTGCGCGACGGTCTCGTGCACCCGTGCTGCATCCAGGTGGGTCTGTGCACACAGTTCGTCGATGCTGCGCACCGCCCCGGCCAGCGCTGCCCACACCAAATCGGCTGGGCTGGCGCGGCGCAGGGCATCCAAACGGGCAATCACCTCGGGGCGATGCCGGCGGTGGCGCAGCGGGTGCGTGTCGATGACCCGACCACCCGCCACCGTCAGACTGGGTGAGGGTTGCCGCAAGACGATCCGATCGCCGCGCCAGAGGGGCAACGGCCGCTCGAGGTACAGTTGGGCATAGCGCCGCTCGCCGGGGGCTAGTGCATCGCTGTCGAGCAGCGTCACCCGTGCCGGGGTTTCGGCCGAGCCCACAAACACATCGACCCGCATCCCCTGGGGCAGCGGCCGAGGTGCGACAGCGGCCAACGTCAGCTCCACATCGATACGGTCGGTCGGGCGTACCTGCCCCGGCACAGCGACGACGTCGCCGCGGGCGATGTCGTGGTGCGACACCCCTGCCAGATTCATCGCGACGCGTGTACCCGCTCCCGCCTGTGTGACTTTCTGGCGATGGATCTGCAACCCGCGGATGCGGGTCGGGGTACCCCGCGGTGCGAGTTCGACCGCATCACCCACCGCCACCGAGGCACCTTGCAGGGTACCGGTGACCACCGCGCCGAAGCCGTCCATACTGAACACCCGGTCGATCCACAGGCGTGTGGGTGCAGCCTGGGCGTCGAGCTGCGGTATCGCAGCGACCAATTCCGTCAGCGCTGTTCGCAGCTCAGCGAGCCCCTGGCCGGTTTTCGCCGACACGACAACCAACGGGGCCGCGGCAAACATCGTGCCGACGAGCTGGGCGCGGATGTCGTCGACCACCAACGGCAGCCAGGCCGGTTCGACCAGATCCGCTTTCGTCACCACCACCAGCCCGCGCGGGATTTCGAGCAGATCGATAATCGCCACGTGTTCGCGGGTCTGGGGCATCACCGATTCGTCGGCTGCCACCACCAGCAACGCCGCGTCGAAGCCGCTGACCCCCGCCAGCATCTGCTTGATGAAGCGCTCGTGCCCCGGCACGTCTACCAGGCTCACCACCTGCCCGGCGGCGAGTTCCAACCAGGCAAACCCCAGCTCGATGGTCATGCCCCGGCGCTGTTCTTCGACCAGCCGATCCGGGTTGATTCCCGTCAGTGCTTCGACCAGACTCGATTTCCCATGGTCGACGTGCCCGGCGGTCCCGATGACATACATGGCGCTCCTCGTGGTCGCATCCCAGCGACAAATACGGCAGCAGAATCACCCAAAAGGCACGGTTTTCGGCATACAGACGCGTCTATGGTATTATACCTGCAACCTTTCATACACCTGCTTCAGGAGTGGTTTTATGCAGCAACGACGCGTCGTCGTCACCGGCATGGGCGCCATCAGCCCCCTCGGCCTCGACATCCCCACCCTCTGGGAGGGGATCCGCACCGCCAAAAGCGGTACCGGGCCGATCACCATCTGTGATGTGAGCAATCTCGAGACGCGTTTCGGTGGCGAGGTGAAAAACTTCGACCCCGCCAACTACATGGACCGCAAAGACGTCCGCCGCAACGATCGCTTCATCCACTTCGCCATTGCCGCCGCCAACGAAGCCATCAAAATGGCCGGTGTGGTGGCCACCCCCGACAACGCCGAAGACATCGGTGTGGTCGTGGGCAGCGGCATCGGCGGCATCGGCACGATCGCCGAAAACGTTCTCATCCTCAACGAAAAAGGCCCCGGACGCGTCAGCCCCTTCATGGTGCCCGCCATGATCACCAACATGGCCGGCGGGCAGATTTCGATGATGCACGGCTTCAAGGGGCCCAACTACTGCCCGACCTCGGCCTGTGCCACCGCCGCCCACGCCATCGGCGAAGCCGCCGAAATCATCCGCCGGGGCGCTGCCACCATCATGATCGCCGGCGGCTCCGAAGCACCCATCACGCCGCTGGGCATCGCTGGGTTCAACGCCAACAAAGCCGTCTCGACAAACAACGACAACCCCACCACGGCGTCGCGCCCGTTCGACAGCACCCGTGACGGCTTCGTGCTCGCCGAAGGCGGTGCGATTGTCGTCCTCGAGCTCCTCGAATCGGCCATTGCGCGCGGAGCGACGATTTACGGCGAAATCATCGGCTACGGCCTCTCCGCTGACGCCTACCACATCACCTCACCCGCACCCGGCGGCGAAGGCGCTGCCCGTGCAATGAAAATGGCCCTCAAGACCGCCGGCATCACGCCGGCCGATGTCCAGTACGTCAACGCCCACGGCACCAGCACCAACGCCGGCGACATCGCCGAAACCATGGCGATCAAGTCGGTGTTCGGTGCCCACACTGCCAAATTGGCCGTGAGCTCCTCGAAATCGCAGCTGGGTCACTTGGTCGGTGCCGCCGGTGCCATCGAGGCGGTCATCTGCTTGCTGGCCATGCAAAACAATCTCATCCCGGCCACCATCAACCTGCACAGCCCCGATCCGCAGTGCGACCTCGACTACGTGCCCAACACCCCCCGCGCGGGCCGCATCGACATCGCGGTGAGCAATTCGTTCGGGTTCGGCGGCCACAACGTGTCGCTGGCGCTGCGCCGCTGGGGTGGCGCGTGACCAAGCCGGTGGCGAGCCTGCCGGATCGCCTGGGGGTCCCGTTTCGCGATCTCGCACTGCTGCGTGGCGCGCTCATGCACCATTCGTATCGCTACGAACGACCAGCCGACGCCGCCACGCACCCCGATACCCAGCGCCTCGAGTTCCTGGGCGACGCGGTGGTCAACATGATCGCCACGCGCATGGTGTTCCATGCCTTCCCCAGTGCCGACGAAGGCACGATGACCCGGCTGCGCAGTGCGTTGATCCGCACCGAGAATCTCGCCGCGATCGCCCGCGTCTATGCGCTGGGTGAGTATGTCATCTTGTCGAAAGGCGAAGAGCACGCCGGCGGTCGCAATCGCGTCAGCCTCCTCGCCGATGTCTGCGAATCGGTGTTGGCGGCGATGTACCTCGAACACGGGCTGACGGTGGTGCACGAGTTCCTAGCGCCGCACTTCGTGCCCCACCTCGAGCAACTCCGCGCCAGCGGGACCCCGTCGGACCCCCGCAGTTATCTGCAAGAAGAAGCGCAGCGCCGCTACAACATCACCCCCCGCTACCGCACCGTCTCGAGCAGCGGCCCAGAGCACCTCCGCACCTTTGTGGTCGAAGCAACCATCGGTGCCCATTGCGTCGGGAGCGGCAGCGGTTCGAGCCAACCCGCAGCCCGTACCGCTGCTGCAGCTGCCGCATTGGCATACCTCGCAGAACACCCGTCGTTTGACCCGACGCAGCCAGTCGACACGACGCCTGCTTCCTCGTGAAAGAATCGCTATGCGTCTCTATATCACCGGTGGTTCCGGTTTTTTGGGTACGTACCTCACCCGCTTCGCCCGCACGCGCGGCTGGGAGGTGCGTTCCAGTCACCAAAACAATCCACTCCACGCCGACAGTGACCACGTCGATCTGCGGCAGCGCGGCGCGCTGACCCAGGCAATCAACGCCTTCCGCCCCGACGCGGTCATCCACACCGCGTACCGGCAACACAACCCCGACCTACACGCCGTCACGGTCCTCGGTGCCGTCGAGGCAGCAGCAGCCAGTGCAGTGCTCAATGCCCGCCATATCCACCTGTCGAGCGACATGGTGTTTTCAGGCACTGCCGACGACTACGACGAAATCGACATGCCCGACCCCATCGTCCCCTACGGCACCGCCAAAGCCGTCGCCGAGGCAGCCGTCGCCCAAGCCCACCCCGAGGCCAGCATCGTGCGCACCTCGCTCATCTACAGTCACCCCAGCGCACCACCGAGCCGCCACGACCAAGCCGCCCTCGACGCCGCAGCCGGTGGCAGTGACATGGCCTTCTACGACGACGAAATCCGCTGCCCGGTCTTGGTCGACGAACTCGCCGCAGCCTTGCTCACCTTGGTGACGCACGACCACCGCGGGCCGCTCCATCTCGTCGGGGCCGAGCCGATGTCGCGGTATGCATTCGCCCGCGCCATCGTCAACGCCCGCGGCGGCGACCCCGACACGATCCGGCGTGCATCACTGCGCAGCAGCACGACCCCACGCCCGGCTCGTCTCGTCTTGCGCAGTAGCTACTCCCACCCCGCCTGGCAGCTGCGGGCAGCCAGCGAAATACTGGGGCAATGAACAATGATCAATGATCAATGAACAATGAACAATGATCAATGCATGAGTGCTCAATTGTTCATTGTTGATCGTTCATCACTAATTGCACCAGCTGTCCGGTGTTGGCTGCCGTGACATACACCGCTGACCCATCTGCACCACCGAAACAGACATTCGTCGTGGCGGTGTCACCGATCGGATACTGCGCCACCAGTGCGCCCTGCGGGCTGACGACCGCGATTGCACCGACACCCAACACCGCGACCCACACTCTCCCAGCACGATCCACCGCCAACGAGTCGAGCGCACCCTCGGCAAACTGATACAACACCCGCACACTGGCCGCGTCGATGACACCCGGCGCAGTCACCGTCGCCCGCATGAGTCGGCGGGGCATCGTCTCGGCCCAATAGAGCACGTCACCCGCTGGCGACAGACCGATGCCGTTGGGCGAGAAGGTATCGCTGCACACCTCGTGCAGTGCAGCCCCATCGGGGCGTCCGTAGTAGAGTGCGCAGTGCGGTGTGCGCCCGCCTGCCATGTAGCCAAAGTCAGTCAAATAAAACCCGCCGTGTGCGTCGAACACGATATCGTTGGGGCTCTCGAGCCGTCGCCCCGCCACGGTCTCGTAGAGCACCTGCACCGTCCCATCGGCGAGATCGAGGACGCTGATGGTGCCACCGCGGTAGCGCTCCGGCCCAGACCACGTCAACCCCGGGCTCCCGTCGTGTTCCAGCGTCGCGTACATGCTTTTGCCGTTATCACAGATATAAATTCGTCCATCGGGACCTTGGGCGATGCCGTTTGGTGCCCCTGCGAGGGCCGCGACGACTTCCCGGCGACCATCGGGCCAAATCCGTGTGATGGTCGAGCGGAACATCTCGCAGACCAACAACGACCCATCCGAGAGCCACAGCGGCCCCTCGGGGAACAACAATCCCCGCGCAATACTCTTCAGGGTCATGCAGTGTCGTCTTTCTCTTATACGCGCTGAGGCTGGTTACTGCCATCATAGCAATGAACAATGAACAATGAACAATGAACAATGAACAATGAACAATGAACAATGAACAATGAACAATGAACGATGAACGATGAACGATGAACGATGAACGATGAACGATGA
>JBJOJU010000217.1:0-3828 GCA_046046485.1 Chloroflexota bacterium
CGCCGGCGAGCTGGCAGAGATCTGCGTCTGTGCCGGCTTGGCATCGAATCTGGCAGCGATGCGGGCGCTGGCGACCGAGGGGATCCAGCGTGGCCACATGTCGTTGCATGCCCGCCAGATCGCCATGGCGGCGGGTGCCGAGGGCGACGAAATCGCCGTGGTCGCCCAGCAGATGATCGACAGCGGGCACATCAAGCCAGCTGCCGCCGAACAGCTCTTGACCACGTTGCGGGGTGTATTGACCGAAGCGTAGCGTTTTCTCCCGGTGTACTGACGAATAAGGACTCTGCATGAAGCCCAATCGACCGGTCGGTCTGCTCGGATACGGCGCATATATTCCGCGCTACCGCATCGCCGCCAAAGAAATCTCGCGCGTATGGACCGATGGGCACGGTGGTGTGCCGGTGGTCGCCAAGAGTGTGCCAGGCCCTGACGAAGACGTGATCACGATGTCGCTCGAAGCGGGCCGCAATGCCCTGGCCCGGGCACAGATCGCCGCGAGCGGTTTGTCGGCAGTCTGGATCGGCAGTGAATCACACCCGTACAGCGTCAAACCCTCGGGGACCGTGGTCGCGGAGGCGCTGGGGGTAACCCCGTATGTCAGCACCGCCGACTTCGAATTCGCCTGCAAAGCGGGCACCGAAGCCATCACCGCCGGCATGGGCATGGTGGGCAGCGGCATGGCCGAGTATGTGCTGGCCATCGGCGCCGACACCGCGCAGGGGCGCCCGGGGGACGCCCTCGAGTACACCGCAGCGGCGGGTGCGGCGGCAGTCGTCATCGGCCCTGCCGAGCAGAGCGTGGCGATCATTGACGCGACGTTGTCGTATGTCCAGGACGTGCCCGATTTCTTCCGGCGCGCCGATCGGCCCTACCCGGTGCACGGGAACCGTTTCACGGGCGAACCGGCCTACTTCAATCAGGTACGCAACGCCAGTGCCGGGTTGCTCGAGCAACTGGGGATGAAGCCGGGTGATTTCACCTATGCCGTCTTCCACCAACCCAACGCCCGCTTTCCGCAGGTGGTGGCGAAGCAGCTCGGGTTCAGCAACGAGCAGATCACGCCGGGCTTGCTGGCGGGTTCGATCGGCAACACCTATTCGGCGGCGGCGATCCTGGGATTGTGTGCGACGCTCGACGTCGCGCAGCCGGGCGACGTGATCTTGATGACCAGTTATGGTTCTGGGTCGGGCGCCGATGCATATGTGCTGCGGGTCACCGATGCCATCGTGGCACGGCGTGGGTTGGCGCCGGCGACGCAGCGCTATCTCGCCCGCGAACAGCACATCGACTATGCCGTCTATGCAAAATGGCGCAATAAATTGGTGATGGGGTAACTATGCGACCTGTCTATATTTCGGGGATCGGCCAGACGCCCAGCGGTGAGCATTGGGACAAAAACGCGCTCGATCTGGCATATAGCGCCGCACAATCGGCGCTCGCGGGGCAGACAGCGCCCATCGGTGCGGTCTATGTCGCCAACGCGTTGAGTGCGGCGTTGGGCAATCAGAGCAATTTGGCACCCGCGGTCGCGGCCGCCGTCGGGTTGGCGGGTGTCGAAACGCTCAGCATCGACGCGGGTGCCGCGGCGGGTGGGTTGGCGCTGCGCCAGGCAATGCTGGCAGTGGCGGCTGGGGTGTACGAGGCGGTGTTGGTGGTCGGTGTCGAAAAGGTCAGCGATGTGCTCGATGAGCGCCGCGAGGCAGCCCTGGCGCTGACGATGGATGCCGATTGGGAAGCGTTCCACGGTGTGACCGCGACCGCCCAGTGGGCGATGCTGATGCGCCTGTACATGCATGAGTATGCGGTGCCCGCTGCCGCATTTGCACCGTTCCCCGTCAATGCGCACGCCAATGCGGTGAAAAACCCCAACGCGCTCTACCGCTTCCCCATATCGGCCGACAAATACGCGGGGGCAGCGGCCGTGGCTGCACCGCTGGGGCTGCTCGATTGTTCGACCGAGGTCGACGGTGCCGCTGCAGTGGTGGTGACCGCTCAGCCTGGTGCCGGGCAGCCGGCGATCCGGATTGCCGGTTCAGGGGTCGCCAGTGCGCCGGTTGCCCTGGCGAGTCGGCCGGCGCTGCTGCGCCTCGAGGCGGTTGCGGTGTCCTATGAGCGGGCCCTCACCCAAGCAGGAATCGACCGATCGGCGGTCGATGTCCTCGATGTGTACGATCCGCATGCCATCAGTGCAATCTTGGCGCTCGAAGCAATGGGCTACGCCGACACGGGTACCGGCTATACCCTCGGTGCCGCCGGTGCAATCACGCCCAGCGGGAGTGTGCCGTTGGCGCTGACCGGCGGCTGCAAAGCCCGCGGCAACCTGCTCGGCGCCTTGGGCGTGGCACAGGTCGTCGAACTGACGCAGCAGCTGCGGGGGAGCGCGGTGACGCAGGTCGCCGATGCCCGAGTCGCAGTGGCGCAGTGTATGGCCGGAGTCGGGGTGACCGTGGTGACGCATGTATTGGTCCGCGACGAGCCCGCCGCGGCCGCGAGAGGATAGCACGATGGAATTGGCACGACACTGGCGGCTGCGCAACGCCCGCTATCGCATGGAGGGGAGCCGCGACACGACGAGCGGCACCGTCCACTTCCCCCCACATCCGGGGCCAAACCGAACCCCGCACACCCTGAGCGGGAACGGCACGGTCATGACCTACGCCGTCGTCCATGCACCGCCCGCCGGGTACGAAGGTGCGGCACCCTACGTGGTTGCGCTCATCGCCCTCGACGACGGCCCGCGCTTGACCGCCCAGTTGACCGATGTCGCCGCCGACGAAGTCGCGATCGGCATGCAGGTTGAAATGGTGACGCGCCGCATGGCAGACACGGGCGCCGACGGGTTGCTCCTCTATGCCTACAAATTCCGCCCGGTGCTGTGAATGCAACAAAGCGCCCCCACTGGCAACGCCAGTGGGGGCGCTTTTGTGAGTCGCGTCTAGAGACTGCGCAGCACGCCGACGACGCGGCCTTGGATCCGCACGTCGTTGGCGGCGACATAGATAGGCTCCATCGTCACATTGGCTGGCTGCAGCCGGACCCGGTCGCCTTCTTTGTAGAAGCGCTTGAGGGTGACCGAATTGTCCGAGATGATACGGGCTGCGACCATGTCACCGGCTTGGGCGGTCTCTTGGTAGCGCAGCAAGACGATATCGCCGTCGGCAATCAAGGCGTCGACCATCGAGTACCCACGCACCTTGAGTGCATAGACGTCGGTGAGTTTGTTGCCCGGCACGACTTCGTTGGGCACATCGATGTACTCGGTCGAGCCGCTGCTCAGGTCTTCGGGGTCGGGGAGCGGTTGGCCGGCGGTGATCGTCCCCAAGAATGGGACCTGATTGGCGTTGGTGTCGTAGCCGGCATCGGCTTTCGCGATCGAAATGCCCCGCGATACTTTACCTTCGCGGCGCAGCATGCCTCGTTGTTCGAGTATGTTCAGGTTGTAGACCACCACCGACGTCGACGAAATCCCCAGGTCTTCTTGGATTTGGCGGATCGCCGGCGGGTAGTTGTGTTGTTCGACGAATTGCTCGATGTAGCCGAGGATTTCGCGTTGGCGATTCGACAAAGAAGGTTGTGATTGCACGCGGTGTCCTTTGCGCAGCGCTGGCCATGCGAATATTTGTTCGATAGAACTTATGTTTCATTATACGAATCTACTACATATTGTCAAGCTGATGAACAATGAACAATGAACAATGAACAATGAACAATGAACAATGAACAATGAACAATGAACAATGAACAATGAACAATGAACAATGAACAATGAACAATGAACGATGAACGATGAACGATGAACGATGAACGATGAACGATGAACGATGA
>JBJOJU010000227.1:0-3820 GCA_046046485.1 Chloroflexota bacterium
TCATCGTGTCGTCGGCGCTCTTGTGTGCATCGAAATAGGCGGTGTACTGCGCCACATAGGCCGGGACAGCCGTCGCCAATGTGCTCTGCAAGGCCGCCACTCCCTGGCTGGGCTGCCAATCGACATACAATGGCAACCGTTTGGTGTGCACCAGATGGTCGGGGCAGGCAGCGCCGATCTGCGTGAACGCGGCGGCACCCGCACTGCCGATGCACGCCAGCACCGATTCGCTGCTGTCGATCTGCAGTATCTGCGCACCCTGACTGCTCAACATGCCGCGCAGGCGGGGCAAAATCGCCCGCCACGTCGCGTCGCGGTCCGCTGCAGCCATGGCTGGCACTGCCGCCCCGGCGAATATCGTGCGACCGTTGCGGCTGTGTGCGATGAAATCTTCGGCTTCGCCGATGACCTTGATCGTCTGGTCGTAGACCGCTGCGCTGCTGTCGCCCCAGACGGTCAGTCCGTGTTTGCCCATCACGACCAGGTCGGCCTTGGGGTGGGCAGACACGCCGTCGCCGATCTGCTTCGACAGCGTAAAGCCAGGGCGGATGTAGTCGACCCACACCATGCGGTCGCCCCACAGCCGGCGGCAGAGCGCCTGCCCGTCGGCGGCACACGCCAGCGAAATCACGGCGTCGGGGTGCGTGTGGTCGACGTGGGCTGCTGGGATGAACGCATGCAACAGCGTTTCGATTGATTGGCGCGG
Organism: Chloroflexota bacterium; assembly: GCA_046046485.1. Lineage (GTDB taxonomy): Bacteria > Chloroflexota > Chloroflexia > Chloroflexales > Roseiflexaceae > UBA965. Next base: position 707 of record JBJOJU010000227.1, read on the forward strand.
CCGGTCGACCAGAAAGGTACTACGATTCAAGTAGGCGACCATCTCTTCGTCGTTCATCGCGGCTCGGGCCTGGAGCGGTGCGATATCGGGCATGCGTAACGCGGCGAACCCTCCTTCGGTGATCGTGGCGACATCACTCCCCGACCCCTTCACCCACAGTACCTGCACGGCTTTGCCGGTGTGGTCGATTTCGTGCGTTTTCGCACTGGTGTTGCCGCCGTAGATGTTGACGACACTGCGGTCGCTCCCCAGCAAACGGCTGCGGTATACCAATCCATCGAGCGCCGGCATCGCCTGGGCGTCGCTCGTGTTCCATCGATTCTGCGGCATGGGTCTTCTCCGTTGTCTGTACTCGTGACACTATACACCAGCCGCCTCGGCAGCTGGAACTGTTTCGAATCCGCAAAAACCACGGAAAACGAAAGAACTCGCGGTTCACCGCGTCGCGAGATACGCCGTCACCGTGGTCACCAGCTGCGCGACGGGCAGGGTCGCGTCGAGATCGAGGGTCGGGTAGGGCAGCGAGAGCATCCCCCATGCCTGCTCGGCAGCAGTACTGGAAAGGAACGCAGCATCGTTGTGCACACGTGTGCGCAGTGGGTCGTCTGCCACGCGCTGGCGGATGCGTCCGGCGGCGGTCGCTGGGTCGATGTGACAGCGCACCACGACGACATCGGTCGCAGCGGGGAGGGCAGTCAGGGCTGCGGCCCACACCGGGTGTTGGAACGCGGCGTCAGCGACGACCGAACATTCGTGGCCGAGGTGACTGCCACGACGGCGAAAAACGCCGTATTCACCCGCACATGGTCGATGCTGCCGTCTGGCGCGACGGCAGCGGTGCCCGCGACGAACGCATCGCGGTGGGTCACTGGCCAGCACATTCGGGTGGCGAGCGCCGCAGCGAGGGTGCTTTTCCCGGCACCGGGGCGACCGGTGATACAGACGAGAGTCGGTGGAGGCATGGGTTGTGCTTTCGCAAGGAGGGGCTGTGCGGAGGAGTGGCGTGCATAGTACCATAGGGCTATCACCCGTGCGAACGAAGGAGCACTCATGCTCGCCTACCGCCCCATGCCTGCATATGTGACCACCAGTGCACCCGCTGCATTGCCCGCTGCACTCTACGAGGCGCGCATCGACGCGCTCAAATCAGCCGCCGGCTGTGATTGGGTGGTCGTCTATGGTGACCGCGAGCACGTCGCTGATTTGACGTTTTTGACCAATTTCGACGTCCGGTTCGAAGAGGCGATCCTGGTCGTCGGTGCCACACACGCGTTCATCGTGGGGAACGAGGGTCTGGGGTATGTGTCGATGTTCGGCCCGCAGCTCGAGGTCCATCTGTCGCAGTCGTTGGGATTGATGGGCCAAGACCGCAGTCAATACCCACGTCTGAGCGCGGTGCTGCAGACGATCGGCATCAAGCCGGGTCAGCGGGTGGGTGTGGTCGGCTGGAAGTACCTCGAGCCCATCGAACACGACAGCCCCGAGCCGGCCTTTGTCCCAGCCATGCTGTTGCAGGCGATCCGGGCAGCAGCGCACCAGCAGGTGACGCTGGTCGACGTGACACACTGCATGACCCACCCCGTCCACGGGCTGCGCAGCCGCAACGACGCCGCCCAACTCGTGCAGGCAGCCTGGGGTGCGCAGCGGGCGGCCCAGGCGGTCGACCGGATCGTGCGGGGCGCGCGACCGGGCATGAGTGAACACCAGGCTGCCAGTCAGATGCAGTACGAAGGCGACCCCATGTCGTGTCACATGATGCTGTCGGGCAGCCAGACCCACGTCGTCGGCTTGCGGTCGCCGGGGATGCGCCCGTTGCAGGCGAAAGACGCGGTGACAACTGCTGTCGGATTCCGTGGCGGCCTCTGTTGCCGGGCCGGGGTGCTGGCGGCACAGGTCGACGGGAGCTACCTCGACACGTACGTGTCGCCCTACATGCACACCCAACGCTCCTGGTACGAAGCCTTGCGCATCGGTGTCAGTGGGGGCGACATCCACGCCGGGGTCTTGCAGACCTTGGCGGCACACGGCGCTCCGTATACTCCGGCGCTCAACCCCGGGCACCTCGGCAGTATCGACGAGTGGTCGCACACGCCGATCCGGCCGGGGTCAGACGACCCGATCCGCTCGGGGATGCTCATCCAGTGCGACATCATCCCCAGTCAGACGCCCAGCGGCACCGCACTCAACTGCGAAGACACTGTCGCCATCGCCGATGCCAATCTGCGGGCCGGGATCGCCGCCCTCGACCCGGCACTGTGGCACGTCATCGAGGCACGGCGAACCTACCTGCGCGAGGCCATCGGGATTACCCTAGCACCCGAGGTGTTGCCGCTGTCGCTGGCCAACGCCCGCTATGCACCAGGCTGGCTCAACCCCGATTTGGTGTGGGTGGCTGAGTAACGAGACGACTCCACAAGAATCGCACCCCCACCGGAAACGGTGGGGGTGCGGTGTTTTCAGCGGACGCGGGTACGGGTGCGGGTCGCGGTCTGGGTCGCAGGCTTCGGCTTGGTGCGGGTCATCGTCGGGAAGACCTGACGTGTCGGGGTGGTGCGCTTCGTTGGGGTTTTGGGTGGCTGGGGCGACTTCGTCGGGCTTCGGGTACTGCTCTTCGTCGGTGACGCCGACCGACTGGGGGTGCCAGGGCGAGACGTCGCCGTGCGGCTCGCGGTCTTCGTCACCGTCGCACTGGTGCGCACCGTCGCGGTGGGCGTCCGTGAGGCGGTGCGCGTCGCCGTTACATTCCCGATGATATCGAGTGATTCCGAGACGATCTGACCAACACTCAACGGGCGATCATACAGCTGAAAGACTTGCATGCTCCCGAGGAAGTACGGATCGGGCCAGTTGCTGCGTCCAATGTAGTTTTGTGTGCGAGTCACGATATCCGCAGGTGCACTATACGGGTTTGACGCGACCGCGACGCCGTCGACATAGAAGTCAGCAGTTTCGCCGTCGATTCTGAGTGCATAGACATGCTGTGAACCTGGAATCAGACATGCATTACAGGTCGACCAGTGCTTCCCAGGGCTATAGAGTTCAGTGGTCAGGTCGTTGCCTTCGGTGCGGCCAAACCACACATTCGCGTCGTACATACCGTTCCCGAAGTCGAAT